>DONH01000159.1 GCA_003509235.1 Planctomycetaceae bacterium | reverse complement strand
TTTTTTCACTGGGTGCCGCGGTTGTCATCATTGCAGGTGGGATCGATCTCTCGAGTGGTTCCATGATTGCATTGTCCGGGACTGTTTGTTCTGTGACTATGCTGGCGATGGCACCTGCTGAAATGATGGCATTTAAGCCGGTCGGTTCGGCAGTGGTACTCATTGCAGTTCTGGCGAGTCTGTTGACGGGATTTTTTGTTGGAACATTGCATACGTGGCTTATTACGGTTGTTCGTCTTCCCCCATTTATTGCGACACTTGCGACACTTGTAGGTCTGCGGAGTTTTGCGAGGGCAGTCTGTGAAAGTAGTACAGCGGTTCTCACGCCTACTAAAAGTGCACTCATTAATGTTGCTGATCCGGCGTTCAAAGTAGTACGAGAGAATGTCTGGTTTTCAGTGGGCACGTTTCTTGTCTTGGCATTTTTCACATGGCTAATGCTTTCGCGAACGGTGCTTGGTCGCCATCTCAAGGCCCTCGGAGGGAACGAGCAAGCTGCCCGCCTTGCGGGTATACATACTGAAAATGTGAAATGGTTTGCGTATTGTTTCGGTGCAATGACAGCTGCCTTGGCGGGGCTTTTTTACATTGCAAATGAATCTGTTGCTGCTCCGGTCAATCAGGGAAGGGGGCATGAACTTAATGCTATTGCTGCTGCTGTTGTTGGTGGTTGTTCGCTCTCTGGTGGTGTGGGTACAGTTCAGGGAACGGTTCTTGGAGCCTTTTTTTTGCGAGTAGTGATCGATGCAGTCTCAAAAATTATCAAGACAGGTGCTGATGTCTATGAGGGATTAATTGTTGGTGTAGTAGTCGTTCTTGCGGTCACATTTGCTCAGGGTGTAAACGGCCTGCGGCATGATCGTCGTTTTCTACCTGGAGCTTTGGGCCTCTGTACGATCCCTGTTCTCGCCTTGCTTGCGGGAAGTCTTGCATCTATGACGACTGGTGCGGCCAGCGGTTTGGCGACTGGTTTTACTGCTTTCATTGCGTTAGTAGCCTTACGGATCTTGGAGAGTCGAAGTCATGGTGAAAGAGTGCAGGTTAGCATTTCGCGATGAACAAACTGGCAGAATTTGCTGTTGTGATGAAGGGAATTACCAAACAATTTCCTGGAGTCGTTGCACTTGATGGCGTAACTCTGCGGGTGCGGCGTGGTGAGGTACACGCTATTTGTGGTGAAAACGGAGCCGGTAAAAGCACGTTGATGAAAATTTTGTCAGGAGTCCATCGGCCAGATGCTGGTGAGCTTGAGATAGCTGGTCAAACCGTGCAATTTCACAGCACTCGTGATGCTGAAAATGCTGGTGTTGCAATCATTCATCAGGAACTAGAACTGGTAGAAGAGCTAACGGTTGCAGCTAATGTTTTTCTTGGGCGCGAGCCAAGAACTCGGTTCGGCTTGTTAAACGATGCTATTGCAAGGAGGAAAACAGGAGAACTATTAGATTTGCTTGAGGCGTCCATTTCTCCAGTTGAGATGACGGGTGGCTTGCGAGTTGGTGATCAGCAACTTGTTGAAATTGCGAAAGCGCTTTCCCTTCATGCATCAATTATTGTCATGGATGAACCAACAAGTGCACTAACAGATGCAGAAGCGGAGCGTCTGGAACGAACCATCAGCACACTGCGTCAGCAGGGCTGCACAATTCTTTATATCTCACACAAAATGGACGAAGTATTTCGTTTGGCTGATCGGATCACAATTCTGCGAGATGGTTGTCATGTTTGTACGGTTGATAAAGAAGGAACAACAGCCTCTGAAGTGACGGGTTGGATGGTTGGTCGCGAGATCACAGAACACAGTTTTCGTCGTCAGCAAGCAACTGGCACGTGCTTGCTCGAAGTTGAAAATCTGTGTGTAGCCCCACAGGATTCAAGGCAGAGTGGGCAATTAGATAATGTATCGTTTCGTGTTCACGCTGGTGAGGTTCTTGGTATTGCGGGCCTCATGGGGGCTGGCAGGACCGAAGTCCTAGAAGCTATTTTTGGATCTTCTCCTAGTCAGTGTCAGGGAAGAATTTTGCTCGAAGGAGAGGCGGTCAGTTTTACTCACCCGTCAGATGCTTGTAACGCCGGTTTGGTAATGGTGCCAGAAGACCGAAAGCGGCTTGGGATTTTTGCAAATCTGAATGTGACAGAAAATATAAGCATCTGTAGCTTGTTTCATGCGATACGGAATGGGCTTCTGAGCAAGCGAATAGAAGAGGACATTGTTGCCGATCCGATTCATCAGATTGGCATTAAGGCACCCTCATTAACGGCGAACATATCGGAACTCTCGGGCGGAAATCAGCAGAAATGTATTATTAGCCGTTGGTTGCTTACAAAGCCTCGTGTGCTCTTGTTAGATGACCCCACGCGTGGCATAGATGTCGGTGCAAAAGCTGAGTTATACGAACTCATTGAGACTCTGTGTCAGAATGGTTTGGCAGTCATATTAACTTCAAGTGAATTACCAGAATTACTGAAGCTTGCAGATCGCATCATTGTTATGGCTGAAGGGAGAGTCACTGCTGAATTTTCACGAGATGATGCTGACGAAAAGAAAATAATGGCAGCAGCAACTTTGGCCTAGAGCACGGATTACATACCAATGCATTTTGAAACAATGGCGCGGGCCTGAGAAGGATCACGTGTTCCAGTAACAATAAGTCGACCATCAGCAAAAACAGATACGACGATTCCCGGCTCCACTTCAGTTCGTACGAGCCACTTGTTTTTTGTCACGTTTCCAAAGCAGCTGAGGTTCTTCGCAATATTGCAAAGGTCTGGTAATTTTCCCGGATGGTGGAATTGTACTGCATCTTGTCCGCAGAGAATCGCAGTCTGGTGCCGAGACGCGTCAAGCCA
>DONH01000486.1 GCA_003509235.1 Planctomycetaceae bacterium | reverse complement strand
CGTATCTCCTTTCATTGGAAGATGTTTATTTTGTAGGACATACGCATAGTATTTCAGTTAATCAGATTCTTTGCTCGCCACTTGCAGGTCAATTTGCAACTCACAGACTTTTTCCCGATGAGATTGTCTGCTGCGGAGTTCGCTCGGTATTGATTCCTTATACTGATCCTGGTCTGACGCTTTCGAAATCGATTCGTAGTGAAACTGATTTGTTTTTGAAGGAGCATGGTTGTGCACCGCGGGTGATTCTCTTGGAGAACCATGGCATTATTACCTTGGGCAAGACGGCAGGGGCCGTAAAGGCGGCGATGCTTATGGCTCAAAAAGCAGCGGAAATATTTGTAGGAGCAGCCGCTTTAGGGGGGCCTACGTTCATGAGCCCAGAAGATGTCAGTCGTATTGCAAATCGAAATGACGAGCACTATCGACAGCGTGCGTTGAAGTTATAGAAATGAGTTTTTTGCCGAAGGGAGTAAATGAAGACAATCGGGGTGTTTGGTAGCCGGCTTTCGTTGTGCATTCGTGTGGTGGATATTTTTGGCGGCCCAGTCCCTTCCCCGTTGTTCACTCAACGGTGAAAAGAATTCTTCATACGGTCGAATTCCCGGTGTCACGAGACAAGGTTTGTACTTTCTGCAAGACCCGCTCGTTCAGCGGAAAAGAAGTCCATCTGTAGGTCAGTTGAGATTCCGCACATTGAATCAGCGATGAGTTGGGCTGTACCTGTCGAGAGATGGAAACCAGAGCGGTAATGTCCAGTCGCGAGCCACGCATTGTCTACCGCCGGCACGCGTCCAATGGTTGGAAGCCCATCAGGTGAGCCCGGTCTTAGTCCAGCCCATATTTCTTTCGGCTCGTGAGAAATGAGATCAGGGAGAAGGTCTCCAGCGATCGTGCTTAGCCGGTTAAGAGATAAAGGTGTAGTCGAGGCGTCAAATCCAACATCTTCAATTGTTGATCCGATAAGAATGTGGCCATCATTTCGTGGAATTATGTAGTTAAGACCCGAGCCGATGTTGATTATATGACGGAGCAGTCCAGGGTCAGTCTTGTGTAGTAAGATCTGCCCTCTCCAGGGTCTTGTGGGCACGTTGATATTGAGCTTCTGAAGCAAATCCTCTGACCATGCACCCGCTGCAATACAGAATTGGGCTGCATGTATTGAACAATTAGCCAGGTTTCGGCCTTCAATGTTCAGTGTAATGATTCGGTCCGAGTCGAAATTAAAACTTTGCACCCGTACGTCATCTACTATTGTCACACCGCGTCTTAAACACGCATCTCGCAAGGCTTTAAGATGCCATGGGGGACGGACTTGTGTCTCATGAGGAAGGTAGTATGCACTTCTCAGGTGGTTAGTAATAAAGTTGCTGTTGAGAGCAGGTTCGAGTTTTCTTACGTCCTTCAAAGAAATAGGTTCATGCTCTACATGTAAGCGTTCCCACTTTTCGACGCTGTTGAGAATATCGGAGTGTGTTTCCTCTGTTGTCGCTATGGAAAGGCTGCCACAGCGATGAAAACCGTTGTGGATGCCGGTTTCTTCCAGAAGCGATTCTGCCCATTGTCGGTGTAGTCGATCGCTATACTGCGTCAATTGTTCGATGGGTGTTCCCCGTAGTTGCGTAATCGCATCTTGTGGTTGGGCTGGGAAAATGCCAGCTGCCGCCCAGCTGGCACCATGCCGCAGGACATCACAGCTGACCACAGACACAGACCTGCCTCGTCGAGCAAGTTCCCATGCTATCGAGAGACCGATGACACCGCCTCCAACAATACAACAGTCATGCATTCGTTGGGACCTGTGGGTTGTCAGCTATGTTTACCCAGACGTGGACGTGTGGCGATCCTCGAAAATGCCAGACGAATGACGGCCCCTCGAGACGCCAGTTGTCCCACACGCCATCGTTGCCGAGGTCTTTGTCTTGGTAGAAAACCAGCCGACATGCATCAATTCCACCCTGTGAGGCGAGGCATTGGTCGACCTCAGCCTGATCACTAGGTCGAAATGGTTCGAGAAGAAGTTTAAGGACCTTCCCCAGTTCGTTCTTTTGTTCATTCGTAAGGTCTGTGATTAGCAGCCCCGGTCGCTCAGCTTTTCCGTGAAAGCCGATGGCATTTTCTTTGGGTGACCGCGGAGCAAGTGACTGGACCTGCTGGTGCCTATCAAGCATTGCGAACACCTTGTTCGCAGCGACTGCTTGCGGCCAAAAAACATTTCCTGAATGAGTAGGCCCTTCATCAAAACTGCCGGTATCATGTCCATAGAAAATAGGTCCACCAAAGGCAACATGATCAGCAGAGTTACCGTCGCACCTTAAAGTCATGTGCCGGCCAGTTAATAAAAACTGAAACTTGCCGCTCCCGGGCTCACCGAGAAGTGACATGCTTTGCGAATACCCGAAGCCGCCGCAGTCATCCTCTAGTTGTTTATCAAAACGAGGTTGCCATTCCGGTGTAATAAGGTTATCAAAAATTTTTCGGACCATTCCTTGTTGAGTTGGTGTAAAAAAGTCACTCGCAATCTCTGGTTTGCTTGCCTGCCAATTGTTTGCGACTCGGGTACGAAGCAGTCCATATTTTGGATGCTTGTAATCCCACGGAAAGCAGACCTGCTTTCTCTGAGTTGGTGTTAGTGAGGCATGAAGTTCTTCGACAAGAGTTTCAGCTGTTGAAGATTGTGTCGCCTCCGCAGCGTAGGCATGACTCCAATCAGAACCACGGAGTAGCGAAGCCAAACTGAGTGCTGCCGAGGCGTTTGCAAGGAAATTTCTACGTGAGGACGATTTGTCTGCTGGATTTAATGGCATTGTAGAGGCTCCTTGTTACTCTTATTCCCACACGAAGTGGTTCAACGAGTGGGCCGTGGGAATGTTTTGATACCGATGTATTTCAGAGCGTAACATAGGTACGCCGCGTTTAAATAATAGCAGGAATCACGAATTAGTAACGTTGTTGGCACGCGGGGCAAAAGAAAGTTGACCGTTGTGACTGAATGATACGTTGGATTGTGGTTTTGCATTGAAAACACTCATTTTTGGAGCGTCCATACACTTTGTGCAATCGTTGGTATCTTCCGGGTCGATTGTCGGCTGTTCTGTATGTTTCGTCTCCGATGGAAGATCCTTCCAGTTTGATTGCATGGTGAAGAATGCGGGAGCATGCCGTGGCTAGACGATCATAGGATGCGCGAGACAACCGGTGACACTTCGTTCGTGGGTCGACTTTGGCCTCATAGAGAATCTCTGACGCGTAGATATTACCCACACCGGCTAGAATTTTCTGATCAAGGAGTGCAACTTTTATATGCCGCCTTGAGGAACAAAGTTTTGTATGCAGGGCAAGTCCAGTGATCGTAAGGGCATCAGGACCTAATGCGTGGCTACCAAACCGAGATTCGAATGTTGATTTGTCAAATAGTGTGATCGTTCCTAATCCGCGTCGGTCCCAAAAAATGAGAGGTTGTTTTTTTGCTGTAGTGACTATGAGTCGCACGTGCTGGTGGGTTGGAGGCGAAACTCGCAGGAGCAACCCAGTCATCCGAGGCTCAAAAACCAAGAATGAATCCATCTGATGTTCATTTTGTCGCACACGCATGACGGCTCGCTTACCGAGACGCGTGACGTCCAGAATGCAAGCATGTTGAAGTTTGGCGGCCATCGTTTTCGGCCGGGGTTGGATTGGAGATGGCCGCCGTGTATGACGGGGAAAGCAGGTGTTTTCAATAATTTCTCCACGGAAACAGGCAATTCCGCGGCACATCGTTTCAACTTCCGGGAGTTCTGGCATCGTTCGCGCGAGATACGAGGGAAAGGGAAGAATCACTAGGTCAAAATTTATGAAAGCAGGCTACAATCCATTGTACGTAGTTTTATGCTGAAGCATTATGAATGATAGAACGTATGGCTAAGAGGGCCGTGATTAAATGTTTGGAGATTTGAATGCCAAGTGTTCCTGCTGAGATAGTTGACCAGAAACTCTCTGCTGTGCCTGATGATTTTGGTCGTTTCGGTTGCTTTGGTGGTCGATATGTTCCTGAGACACTTTCAGCAGCACTCGATCAGTTGGAGATGGCGTATAACGAAGCTATTGCAGATCCAAAGTTTATCAGTGAACTAGAAGGATTGTTTGCAGCCTTTGTTGGACGTCCTACTCCTTTGCTTTTCGCCCGAAGGCTCACTGAAAAAGCCCGTGGGGCTCAGATTTACTTCAAGCGAGAAGATCTTAGTCATACAGGGGCTCACAAAATTAATAATACGCTGGGTCAAGCACTGCTTGCGATTCGTATGGGCAAGCGACGAATTATTGCTGAGACGGGAGCAGGCCAGCATGGTGTGGCAACTGCAACGGCATGTGCACGATTTGGACTTGAATGTGTCGTTTACATGGGATCAGAAGATGTTCGTCGCCAGTCTCCGAATGTTCGAACGATGAAATTAATGGGTGCGGAGGTTCGTCCTGTAGAGAGTGGTTCTCGTACATTGCGAGATGCGATTAATGAAGCAATGCGAGACTGGATGGCATCCGTTGAGACGACGCATTACATCATTGGTTCGGTGGTAGGCCCCCACCCATTTCCACGTATTGTTCGAGATTTTCAATCAGTGATCGGGCATGAGACAATAGATTGCTGTAAAAGCCTCTTTGGTAGGCTTCCCGATACTGTTGTGGCGTGCGTCGGTGGCGGCAGTAACGCAGCCGGCATGTTCTATCCCTTTATAGACTATCCTGAAGTGCGTCTCGTTGGCGTTGAGGCAGGAGGCCGTTCAAGTGATGATGGTGAGCATGCTGCCCCCCTGACCTATGGAACACCAGGGATCCTTCACGGCAGTCTGAGTTATGTCTTGCAGGACGCAGATGGTCAGACGGCTGATGTCCATTCAGTGTCTGCAGGCCTGGATTATCCAGGAGTTGGTCCTGAACACAGTTTTTGGAGAGATTCTGGGCGTGTTGCCTATACAAGTGTAACCGATGCTGCAGCTCTTGATGCCTTCGATATGGTGGCTCAGCAGGAGGGTGTTCTCCCAGCACTAGAAACCTCGCACGCCTTAGCATGGGCCGTTGATGCTGCTTCCAAAATGCGTCCGGAGGAAGTCCTGGTCGTGTGCATGTCAGGCCGTGGCGATAAGGATGCTGCTGAAATAGCAAGGCTGCGTGGGCACGAGTGATCAGGTAGATGATTAGGCTTGATGCCTTTCCTGTTAGTGATTTTCCATAACGAGAGATAGATAGCAAATGGCTACTAAAGACGCTATAAGAAAAACAGGAATTGAACTGCTGGGAGATGCGTTTGCTCTGTGCAAGGCTGAGTCGCGCCGTGCTGTTGCCCCCTTTGTTACAGCCGGTGACCCAGATAGTAAGTCGACGTCTGCTATTTTGGAGTCGATCTGTGCAGCAGGAGCAACGTGCTGTGAACTGGGTGTTCCTTACAGTGATCCAATTGCTGATGGGCCGGTGATTCAGGCCTCGTACACCCGCGCACTGAACGCCGGTATGACACTCGCAAAAATGTTTGAAGTCGTGGCTGCATTCTCGAAGTCACACTCGATGCCTGTGCTGGCTATAGCGAGTGATTCACTGATATTTCGCAATGGAATCGAGACATTTGTAAAGCGTGGTCAGGAAAGTGGTTTGGCAGGATTCGTTGTTCCAGACTTGCCACTAGAAGAGTCTGACGATCTGGACACGCAGTGCCGGTTAGCTGGCCTCGCTCTTGTCCGACTGGTGACTCCGACAACACCGCCGGAGCGTGCTCGAGAAATAGCCAGACGGTCTACCGGATTTCTTTATTGTGTATCAGTTGCAGGAGTGACAGGAGAGCGGACGGCACTACCAGAAAATCTTATTGAACGTATCCAATGGTTACGCGAAGAGTCTGAGGTGCCGATAGTAGTAGGTTTTGGAATATCAACTGCTGAACAGGCAAAAGAGGTTGCTGCAGTTGCTGACGGTGTCATTGTCGGCTCTGCGGTAGTCCGCTGTGTCGAAAAGGCTCATGGTGTGAAATCTACGTCTGATGCGGCCGGTGATTTTGTTCGGGAGCTTGTCGAACAATGTCGTTTCAATTGATATCACATATCTGGTCATATCAGTTCCGCGTAAGCGAATACAAAACCTGAGCGGGCCATGGTGGGTCATACGTACAGGATTCAAGAGGACAGCCTGCCTTTATAAGTACCGCCACTGCTTCCTCAATCGGACCACGGTTCGTGGGTAAACAGCAGGTTAAGAAATCGTCATCGACGACAGTGCTGGAAAGAGTGAGGTGGCGGATAATTTTGGCTGCTTGTGCTGCAGAGCATGGGCATTTGAGGCGGACGCTCCATTTGTCCACATCAGTAAAGTGTTTTGGCTGACAATGGCCAGCAGTGACTTTCTGTCCGTCGTTTAAAACAAGTAGGTCAGTGAAGTTGTCGGGAACATTAGCATCGTTGAAAACAGCAAGAATGATACGGCCTGTGAGTTGTGCATTGGTAGTCAGTTGGTCAATGATCTGACAGCCAACGGGATCGAGGCCAGCGTACGGGTTGTCGAGTAGTAAAATGTCGGGTTCACAAAGCAATGCACGAGCAATTAGCAATCGCTTACTTTGACCAGAAGAAAGAGTGTCGATCCGGTGTCCTCGCAAGTTGCCCAGAGAAACCTCTTCCAAAGTAAGATTAACGGCATCATCCATTTGTTTGCCACGAAGCCCAGAATCCATTGCAAATAACTCAAGGCATTCATCTGCTCGTATCATCGGCCATGTTGTGTTGCCGTCTGGCACGAGGCCAATAAGTGGTTGAGTGAGCGGCGAGTCCGTCGTTGACGAGGACTCTGCGAAAGATACTTTGCCAGACTGAACGGGGAGGAGTCCAGCAATAGTTTCAAGAAGCGTAGTTTTACCTGATCCGGTGGGTCCGATGACAGCAACAGATTGCCCGGGGTAAATTGTGTGAGTGACTTGATCTAATGCAATGACGCCCTGTCGCTGGACAGTAACTTGTTCAAGCGAAATCATTGTTTCCCTGTATTCGGAATGCCATTGTCTTTGAGCCGTTGAATTGTCATCTCGATTGCTACGATGAGCCCCTTGGCTTTGTTAAGAGTCTCTTCAAATTCCTTCTCAGGTTGACTGTCTGCAACAATTCCGGCTCCCGATTGGACATGGGCATTACCTTGAGTGACGACGATCGTACGGAGAGCGATACAGGTGTCCATCGAGCCGCAAAAATCAATATAGCCAACAGCTCCAGCATAGGGGCCTCGCTTGTTCGGCTCGAGTTCATCAATGATTTCCATTGCACGAATCTTCGGCGCTCCAGATACTGTACCAGCGGGCAAGCACGCCCGAAGTGCGTCGAAAGCAGTAGCCTCAGGTCGTAGTTTGCCATTGACGTTGCTCGTTATGTGCATGACGTGGCTATACCGTTCAATGGTCATGATGTCACTGAGTTCGACCGAGCCAAGTTCTGAGACTCGTCCGATATCATTTCGACCGAGATCAATGAGCATGACATGCTCAGCACGTTCTTTTGGGTCTGCTAGCAGCCCATTAGCAAGTTCATCATCTTCTTCAGGAGTTGCTCCGCGCGGCCGCGTGCCTGCGAGAGGCCTTACTGTGACTTTCCTGTCCATAACGCGAACCATAATCTCGGGTGAACTCCCAACGAGTGTTGCCG
>DONH01000320.1 GCA_003509235.1 Planctomycetaceae bacterium | reverse complement strand
GAGCTTCTTCAACAATTGAAACAAGACAGCGGCGAAGTACTGGCTCTTCTGGTGTCGCTGCTGCGAGTGAGCTTATTCCTGACAAAACAATGCCGCACATAACTTTTGAAAAAAAATTCATGGTTTTCACCTGATGTACTGTGTTTCTCACTTACCAGAGCCTGAAAAAGATTTGTGTCTGAAAGAATGCCATGACGTCCATGAACCAGACGTACCCCAAGGCGCGTTTTCCACAGTTCACCCTTGCTGTCACCGTGGCTCCAGCACCCAACTCTTCCTTCTCATGCCTTGCCGGATCAATTGTAATCCGAACAAGTACTGTATTGCCCTGCTCTCCTCGAACCTCTGCCTGCTCATGAATTTCTTCAACAATGCCATAATGTCGAGTACCAGGATCCGTTGCCAGGATGTAGTCAACTTCTAACCTTCGACCACTTTTTTCGGATGTTGAAAGAGCCTTGTTAATATGACCGAGCCGATCATCCGCCATATGAATCTCAAGTTCCCATTCACCGGTTTTGTCAGCGATGCTCATCAGCACCTGGCCTCGTTCAACCGGGCGGAATAGCAACCGGTCTCTGACCTGCCAGGTCACAATCACACCATCAATAGGACTACGGACTTCCAAATCTGTCTTTTTGTGTTCGTACAGCCGCTGTTGCTGTTCCAAACTTTCAATTTCCCGACGCAGTTGTGCAGCACGGCCAGCCATTCGGTTTTTTTCGTCGCTGGAAAGACCTTTATCTTCAAGTAACGATCGACGGGTCGCAACAAGCTGCTCCTCGCTCGATGCCTTCCTGCCGAGAATATCTGTCATTGCTACTTCAAGGTCTGTGTTTCGAAGTTGCGCAAGAAGCTCTCCCTCTTTCACCTCCGAGCCGTGTTTTAAGTTCTCTTCGAGCTGCTCAACAACACCTTCAATATCAGCAAAGACGTCTCGCCTGTGAACAGGCTCGAGTGTACCTTTTCCTTCAAGCCTCAGGTCTACACGAATCAACGTTAAGGCGGCAATGAAGGCAATGAAAGCAACTATAGCAAGCACCGTCTTTGGAAGGTTTCGTGCCGTTGTAAGAACTTTTGATTTATTTAGAAGGCTGGTCAACCAGTGAAGTGGCATCGTTGTGTGATCAACCGCGTTCGAAAGTGCCACTCGACCATGCTCAGCGACGAGTTCCACGCGGGATCTTTTACCACCTTCGAATAATGTTGACGAAAACCACTCGACAACCAAAACGCCAACTGGGTCAGGGGCCTCTTTCGGAGGTGATTCCGCTTTAGCAACTGCAACGGCATCAACCCCACCTGGCTTTACCACCGGTGTCGGCCTGGGTTTTTCAAGCGGTAGAATCGCCATGGCCGTTGAGTGCGACTCATCAATGTAGTTTTCAAGTTCCTCTTCAATCTGAGGCGGCAATTCTCGCTCTGCATCCGGATGCCAGAGCGGATCACGCGCCTTAGCGACAACCCGGGCAAGTGATTCAATCGCCCTTACCGCAGAGGCACGGCGTTCAATTGACTCCTGCCCACTGACCGCCTCAAGCCGTAACTTCCGACCTTTTTTCACGAGAACACTGACGCGATCACAGCCGATGATTCGGCGAGCCTCATTCGCCAAAACAAACGCTGTTGCGACCGGGTCAAGCGATTCGTGCAACGCACGACTAAATCGATCAACCTGCTCCAGCGCGGATTGCTGTATGTCGAGTGTTTTAATCTGCTTTCGATCGAGATACGCACCCGCAACAACTGCAACCTGCTGTAAAAACTTTAAGTAGCCCCGTTCAACATCGGCCTGATTCGGCTGCTGAAATATCTCAATAAGCCCCTGGCGATCTTCTCCACGATCAATCGGTACACCGACCACCAGGAGACTCGAAGGGTTTGCACCACTCGGCGTGCCGTCTGGAGATGGGATCGCGGCCTGTGGTGGAACAAGAAGACCGGAAGGTGAGTTCATTAATGCGTGCACCATACCGCTATGGGCGGACTGAACTTCCTCATTGTCTGAAAGTCCAGTGTCTTGCATTTTCAGATGTGCAATTGGCTCAACACGGCCCTCTTTGCCCTTGAGCCAGACAAGACCAGCGACTGCGCCCATCGCCTCAATAACTCGCTCGAGAAGGCCTCGAAAAAACTCGGCCTCTTCGGCATCCGTTTTGGAGAGTTCTTCAATTTCGCTAATGAGCGCACGAATCTGCTGTCGGGCCTCTTCAACCGACCGGGGATCGACAGTGCTCATGGGGCTCAAACTTTCTCAGGGCCAACACGACCATTGCATCGGCGCTCCATACGATCGTATCGAACACCGATGCCAGATGGCCTATTCTTTCACCATACCCAAGACCTGCCTTAGGCCTTCGTCGGTGGTGTAACAACACGTTTCTGCACGTCAGTTTCAAGGACTCCAAAGGCCTGCTCGTGACGCTGAACGGCCATCATAAGTGCAGCTGCAAGCCGCTTCGCAGTAAAAAAGTTGACAATGATCCTCTGATTTAGTTGGATCGTATCAGGAGCATTCCCAACCACTTGTTTATTGAGACCAAAGTCAACAATAAGTTCTTCCGGCGTGCCTGTGACGCGGCAAAAATTGGCATACGTAGCCGCGATGCTTGTCTCATCAACTGGAACAGGTTCTGGTGCAGGACGTGCTGCATCTTTGGTTTCTTCAGCCATCAACGTAACTCCATGTTATTAAAAGTGCGGATGTGATTGCACCCGCTCTAGGAACAATACTGTGTCAAAACAACACTGGTAGTACGTTCCCGACTGGAAAAAGTTTACACCCCTTCTGTTTCGGGGGCTACCGTGAAGATTGAACCAGCACATTTCTGGCATTCCTCACTATTTAAACGGAAAAACCGCCCAGCCATGACGCTCGAGCCAAGCCGATGATACAAATCGCTTCATCAAAGCCTCCATCGCTCGAAGAGCATCAGGCTCCCAGCTCGCTTCTCGTGGTTCTTCTTGCATTTGCAGCCCTTGGAACGTCAGTTGAACCGGCCAACCACGCCGCCTAGCCATCTGATCGAAACGCTCAGCCAACCGAAGCGTCCAGGCAGCCCCAAGTGTTTCACGCAGAGCAAGAAAACACGTATTTACACGGTATTCGAACTGTAAGTTGTCTAGTGGCAACTGTACCCCGTCGGCCAACACGAACTTTCGTTTCAACCGAGCGAAAACAGCTTGAGACAGGGCAAGAAAACTACCCGCAGTCATAAAAGAAATTGCCACCAGATCGCGAGCTGGCTGCAACAAGGCAGCCTCTAACTGAATTCCTGGCAAAAGCGGCCAGATCAGTCCAAAGTGCCCCACCGCAATGAGTGTCGCGGCAACTGCCCGGCGAGTCCCTATAAAGTTCATCCACCCAACTGAGACCAAAACGGGTAAAAAAAATCGTCCAAGAATATGAAGGTCAGGAAGACTTCCTGGGTGGATAAGAATCGCAGATGCCGCTGGCAGTGCAAGCACCGCTGCGAGCGTTCCAACAATAAACTGCCATATGCCGTGCTGAGGCCGTTTTGCACCCAGAAGAGACATCACTGGACAAACCGACAAGGCGGCAATGACGACTCGATGAATTCCCAATGTCGCGATATCGAGATTTTCTGTCGCTTGCTGCAGCGTTGACAGAGAAAAAAAAAGGGATGCAGCAGCACTCCATAACGCGGCGGGGACAGCCGTTGACCCTCGCACAAACCACGCAGCGCAACAGGACAGAATGACAAAGATAATCGCTACTCCACTTGTTATTGCGGTAAGAATCTGACCGCGATCGAGAGACGAATCAAACTGCACAAATGAAGAAAAGATTTCGATGAGCATGGAGGGCTTTGGTTGACCTTTCTGGTCGGGCCGATTGTCCTGATTTTACCGTACGTATTTTAATTGGTTTTTGAAGACATGCAGCGAGTACGACGTCATAATACAGTGTCGGGCTTACGAACACCTTTTCACCCCACGAG
>DONH01000318.1:5163-5438 GCA_003509235.1 Planctomycetaceae bacterium | reverse complement strand
GAAAAGTTGCAACATAGTAGCTGAAATACGCACCCCAAGAATGACCGGTCGTAAATATTTGGGACGTGCTGATGTTGTAGTTTGAAGTTGCCCAGTCAACCATATCATCGACGAAAGACAGATCCGAGGAGGAGCCACCAGCGCCTAAATTCCAGGTCTTGAAATAACCTGTGGATTCAGGGAATAGGACAATGAATCCGTTTTCATGCGCCGACGTTTGCCATCCGTAGTAGCCATTTTCCGCCGATCCCCCGCTTTGTTCACTGCTGTTACCG
>DONH01000318.1:0-4863 GCA_003509235.1 Planctomycetaceae bacterium | reverse complement strand
GCTTTGTTCACTGCTGTTACCGCCTGCCCCGTGAAACATAAACAGGAGGGGCGTTGGTGTTGATGGATCATACGACTCAGGCACGTAGTAGCCGAAAGTCCTACCGTTAATGGACGTATATTCAGGCGAATAGCTAACTGCTGAAGACTGCCGGACAGGCGGGGAACTGCTTTCAATTGCTGCAGTAGGTTGACTTCTTACGACCTCTTCCGTACCCAGCAGATCTGTATACGTAGCGACAACCGATATCACTTTGCCGACGTCACTATCCTGAAGCACATAGGTTGGCGATGTGGCATCGGGTATGGGATTGCTGTCAGATTTCCACTGATAGGCAATTGGCCCAAGGCCATCAGCATCCGCAATATTATTTGACGCTGTTAACGCCTGCCCCTCGAATGGCGATCCTGTGATAAGCACACTGCCGGTCGGATCAGCATTGAGCACGACTCGTCGCTCAAGAAACTCGACAGTGAGGGAAGTGGATTTTTTGGAAAATTGCCTCTTCCGACGCCCTGGCCTCTTTTTCATGGCATCACCGCCAAACCAAGATACTGAAGTGATTGTTCCCACCAAAAATCGATCTGTCTGCAGCAGCCAGCATTCATTCAAGCCACGCGAGCCCTGTAACGTCATCGTTTGACTGTTCGATTGGTTGAGTCAAGAAAACATCAAGTGACGGCAACCATCTCTCAACAGAAGGAGGCATTTTCTCCTACAAAACCAAGGGAGAAATCGGTCCCATAAAAAAATAAAGACACTCTGTCGCCTATGAAAGATCTGCGACGACGCCGGCAAGGTCATACCCGACGGCCGCCACCATTTGAACAGGCACGATCGTGCCCGCGAGGGGAGTCAGCGGATTCGTCTCCGGTGCTGTGATGTAGACCACACAATCGATATCCGGCGCATCAGCCTGGGTTCTGCCAATCCAGACATCGTCTCGTTGTCCTGAGTGGCTATCAACAATGCACGGCAATATTTTTCCAACCTGGCTGTGCGTGTGTTCGTGGGCTATGGCTTGTTGAACCTCCATGAGTTCATCACGACGGGCTACTTTCACATCCTCTGGCAGATGGCCCTTAAGTTTTGCCGCCGGGGTATTGGGCTCAAGTGAATACGTAAAAACACCGAGCCGTTCAAACTGCCACCGCTTCACAAATGAAACCATCTCCTCAAATTGCTCGTCTGTCTCGCCAGGAAAACCAGTGATCATCGTGGTCCGAAGCACGAGGCCTGGAATCTGATTGCGCAACTTGGCAAGCAATTCCTCTGTAGGTGCGCGAGAAACTCTACGCTGCATGCGCTTTAGTACTCGGTCACTGGCGTGCTGAAGTGGCATATCAAGATACGGAAGAATCTTTTTACTACCTGCAATTGTCTCAATGAGACGATCCGTAAAATACATTGGGTACAAATACATCAGCCGAATCCACTGAATGCCATCAATTTCCTCGAGTGCTTCGAGAAGCTCAACCAGCTTTGTCTCACCGTACAGATCCATGCCGTAGTAGGTCGTGTCTTGAGCAACAATGACCAACTCCTTCAAACCATCTGCGGCCAATTCTTTTGCTTCAGCAAGCACCTGCTCCATTGGCTTAGTTGCATGCTTGCCACGCATTTTTGGTATGGCACAAAACGTACAGGTTCGATCACAGCCTTCCGAAATTTTCAGATACGCCATATGCCGTGGCGTCACTCGCATACGATTGCCGTCATCAAGTGCGGTCGCTGGAGCCGGATTAAATACACTTCGCTGCTCGCCAAGGCTACCAACGAGTCGTTCGGCTGCCCTCGCAACTTCATCACGAGAAAACACCCCGATCACCGCATCAACACCCGGCCGCTCTTCAAGCAACGTTTCCTTCTGCCGTTCGGCGAGACACCCGGCAACAATGACGCCTCGCGTTCCACCTGCCTGCTTGAGCCCGACCATTTCATCAATGACGCCGTATGACTCAGCACGCGATGAATCGATAAAAGCACACGTGTTAATAATGACGAGATCTGAACCCTTAGGCTCAGCAACAAACTGCCAGCCATCATCTCGTAGCAAACCAAGCATTCGTTCACTATCGACAAGATTTTTCGGACAGCCAAGACTGACCAAAGAAAACGTTCCTCGGCGATTTGCTGGCTCTACCGGTTCCACGTTGAGGCTGGCAATCAAATCAGATTGTGAACCAACCTGACAGGCACCCGCTCCCTCACCGACAATCGTTAATTGATTCATGCGGGCCTACGCTTTCGATGCTGTATTAGGCATCTCACCGCGCTCGCTGATCAAAAGATCCAACTCTTCACGCAACCGAGAAATAATTTTGTCATAAGGGAACGCTCCTAGTGGCTCACCTCCCTTTTTCAAATTGACATGCGTTGGACCGCACCAAAGACCCAAATCAGCATCATCCGTTTCTCCAGGCCCATTCACTCGACAGCCCATAACAGCAATCGTGATCGCATGATCTTTCGCGTACGCCGTCATCTCTTTGACTTCTTCAGCGAGTTCAATAAACGCTTCATTTTCAACGCGTGAGCAACTCGGACAGCTAATGATGTTCATCGTGTTAAGACCAAAATCAACAACACTACGTACTCTGCCAACTGCGATATCTGCGAGGATGCCTTGAGCCGCTTCGATCTCTTCAGGCTTCCGTGAATTTGGAACCGTAAGAGATACCCGAACAGTGTCCCCAATGCCGCGACCTATGAGTTGTTCAAAAGCAATTCTCGTTTTGATCACACCATCTGGTGGCATACCGGCTTCTGTCACACCAAGATGGATGGGTACATCAGGCCTCTGCTCCGCAAAACGCCGATTCACCTCAATCACTTTTTGTGGATCAGAATCTTTCAGGGACACAACGTAGCGAGTGAAGCCAATCGAGTCGAGCAGTTCACAATGCTCTAATGCACTAGCAAGCATCGGACCGATGGAATCATCTTCATCAAATTGTTCCTTCTTCGCTGGATCAACACTTCCACAATTTACGCCAACGCGAAGTGCACAATTATGCTCACTGGCAACACCCACGATAAACTTCACCTTATCCTGCCAGGGCTTGCGCCTCTCAACATGATAGAGATGACCAGGGTTATATCGAAGCTTATCGACATGCGCCGCAACTTCAGTAGCAAGTCGGTAGTTCTCCTGCAGGTCGATTGCAAGGTTCGCTTCGGTTTGACTTCGAATGGCAGGTAGCGCTGCTGCGTCTTTTTTGCTGTCTACCGCAATTCTTACAACACCTGCTCCAGCGGCATGCAGAGCATTTACCTGTTCAAGCGTTGCCTCCACGTCCTGAGTATGCGTCGCTGTCATACTTTGCGCCGCAATCGGGTTATTGGCACCAACAGTGATGCTACCTACCTGAACCGCCCGGGTTGGATTCCGCTCAATGCTTACCACTGCTACCCTTATGTTCTGTCGGTGTTTTTCGAAATATCAAAGTTATGGTGGCCTGCACAGCAACAGGACTACCGAAATGATTCATACTCTTACAAAATAGCAGGAAAGTGCCTTCTCGGCGATCCACCCATGCGGTACTCCCCTTCCCTTCATATCGTCCTCTACGAGCCCGAAATTCCACCAAACGCTGGAAACATCGGCCGAACCTGCGTCGCTATTGGTGCGAAAATGTGGCTTGTAGAGCCTCTCGGATTCACGATTAACGATTATTACCTTCGACGAGCAGGTCTTGATTACTGGGATGAGCTTGAGTGGGCAGTTGTTCCATCATGGGACGATCTCGTGACCCGCGTCACCGCTGAAGGAGGCAGACTTGGCTGGTTCTTTTCCGCCCATGCAACTAAATCCTATTCAGATATCGCATATCAACATGGTGATGTTCTTGTATTTGGAAGTGAATCAAGCGGTCTCCCGCAATCAATCAAAAAGAACCATGCTAATCAGCTTCTTACAATTCCCTCTCGGCCTCAGGTGCGAAGCTTGAATCTATCAAACTCTGCTGCAATTGTTGCGTATGAAGCAATACGCCAGTGGGATGGCATTCCTCGTTAGTTCTTCTCATGCATACCGTATAAAGACAGATGGCGGTAGTATGTTTCGAGCATGCATGCACACAGGGCTGTTGTGAAAAGCCTTCCACCCTTCACTCCGTAGAGGTCATGCGCAGGTGACCAACTTCCACGTTCGAATCCTCCAGCCTCCTGATTCTCTGGCAGAAGCGTACACATGTCAGCATTCCATTCCCGCCAGACGCGACCACCAACGTGATGACACACTTGCGTAATGTAATACCACGCATAAATATTCTTGACTGCATGATTCATACTTCGACCATCGATTGCAGCGAACTCAACGGCACGTCCACTTTTTCTCGCTGATTCAGGAAAAGCAATTGGAGACTCAATAAGCAATCTATCCACGACAGCCCTGACATGTTGATCATCCGGCGTTGCACCGAGGAACAACTTTCCAAGAATCGCTTCGGCTGAAATGGCTGACTGAAACTTTCTGACTGGACTCAGTGGATTAAATTGATAGTCGTACCCAAGATCAACCGACTCTGGATTATCAGAAACAATCCGCAGTTGGTCCAAAAAACCGTCAACCTGCTGAAATGATTCTTCGATCGCTGGGGTTTGCAGACCGGCCATCTCTGCTGTTTTCAATGCGAGCAGAAACCAGCCCGTCATCGACAGATCACCACGGTTTTTCCAACTTTCCAGAAAACCGCTTTCGTCCGTATCAGGTAGATGATAACGCCATCCACCATCCGGCAGTTGCGCTGCTAATGCGTACCGGATTGCTGCTTGAGCAGCCTGCTCTAGTTTCACATCTCTCGTCAGTCCATATGCCTCACACAAAGCGATTGTTATTTGTCCATGCCCATACATACGCCC
>DONH01000338.1 GCA_003509235.1 Planctomycetaceae bacterium | reverse complement strand
CGACGACTTTAAGGCTGGGTTCTTTCCTGGGCAGATTCCCCACACGGCATGATTGCCTTGGCTGGAATATCGTTTGCAGAGAGTTCTTTCTTTCCAATCCCGCCAGATGTCCTACAGATTGCTCTCTCTGTCAGCAAGCCGAACAAGAGCTATCTTTTTGCAGCCATATCAGTGATCGCAAGTGTTCTAGGGGCTGTCGTGGGCTGGGCAATTGGCTGGTGGCTGTGGCAATCCGTGGATACTTTTTTTTACCGTGTCATTCCTGGATTTACGCTTGAAAGCTTCAACAAAGTTGAATCTCTTTACCAAGAGAATGCTTTTCAATGCTTGATAGTTTCAGCATTCACACCAATCCCCTTTAAGATTTTCACAATCGCAGCCGGAGTCTGTTCTGTACCACTTCCTACTCTAATAATTGCCTCTTCGATTGGACGAGGTGGTCGCTTCTTTTTAGTTGCTACCGTCATGAGAATATTTGGCAAACAGGCTCGAGATATTCTTGACAAGTACCTTGAACGAATAACCATAGTTTTTGGTATTCTTGTGCTTGCTGGTGTTTATGCAGTCAAGTTTCTTAGTGCCCACTAGGTATTTTTATTTTTTAGCTAGATCAGATTGCATACTTGAAAATATTTCATTGAAGACATTACGCACCCACGTAGTTGTTTGAAACACTTCGTCAGCTAGTGCCTCTCCGCTCTCACGATTCAACAAATTCGCTAATTGGTTGCGCTCCCGATTTCCATTAGGAAGCACATGCCCCAAACGTACATCAAGGAGTCTCAATCTGCCCTCAATTTTTCGTAACAGGTCGTAAGCATCGCGTAGAGATTGAGCCATTTCATTTTTTATGATCCCCGCAAGTGCAAGGGATTCTAGACCGGCAAGCGTATTTGGTGTCTGAAGATCGACATTATTTTTTCCGTATATCAGTTGGAGTGCCTGAACAAGAAACTCAATATCAACGACACCACCAGGCCCGCGCTTGAGGTTATCTTTGGCTGCAGTTTCCTCCATTCGTAGTCGCATTGAATAGATCTCTTTTACATCGGACTCCTTCCAACGGTGACCGTAGACTGCCGCATTAACAACTGACTTGACTCGCTGAAACGCAGCTTCTCCACCAAAGACAACACGAGCTTTGACAAGCGATTGCCGCTCCCAAACAGCAGCTGGACCTTCAGGCGCAAAGTATCGTTGAAAGGCCTCTAGTGAACTAACAATTGGTCCACTTCTTCCTCCTGGTCGAAGTCTTGAATCAACTTCATAGAGTTTGCCTTGGGGCGTAAACCGATTAAATACTTGTAAAACTTTATTTGCTATTTCACCAAACAAGAAACCAAAGTCAGAATCGGAACACTCACCTATGCACGCCTCTGCCATTTTTTTATCGTAAAGAAAAACAACATCAACGTCACTGGCATAATTCATTTCACGACCACCAAATTTGCCCATTGCGAGTACTACAAACCCCATAGATTCAATTGAATTGTCGCCCTTTTTTACGAACCGTATCTTCTGAGGTAGCATCGGCTTCTGACTAGAAACAACGAACTGTAAAAGCGATTCTGCTAAATCAGATAGAGATGCGGCAATCACGTGTGGTGACTGCTGTTCTAAAAGATCATTGATACCGATTCGCAATTGTTTTGAAACCTTAAATGCGATGAGACTCGGCAAGACATCTACCGAATGCCTTCCACACAGTTCCCATAATTCATTCGTTAACTCATCTCGGGTTGCCATAACACCACCCAGAAGACTGTCCTGAAGTTCATCAATCATTCCAGGATTTTTTACAAGAAGGTCTGCTAGGAAAGGCGCGGAAGAACAGAAACGTATAGTGAGATCAAGTGCCCCTGGCGATTCACTCAAAAGCTCCCAGAGCATGCCCTTTCCACCAAGCGATTCACTTACAGCAGCAAGCGTATTCAATGTTGCGTCTGGATCCGATGTTGTGCTTATACGATCGAGTAATCGTGACAAAATTGAGGCAAAAAAATGTCGACATCGGCGACTTGAAAGAAAATGAGACGATTCTTCACTCAATGCAGTCACCACACGATAGGCTCGCGTCACGTCACGAAATCTGCGAGGAACCAGTACGCTATCGATAAGTTCTTTTGGTGGTTTTGGATCAAGAATAAGATCAACGTCGGCTTCTGGTGTCACCTCACCGGGAAAGGCATCATGGAGAAGATGGTCTAGAATTCTTCGATTCAGGCGAGTTGCTGCGTCAAGATCCCCACGAAGTTTCGTTGCTGCATTTACCTGTCTGCCATACCCAAGACGGACTGCTAGCCGCGTAAACTCATCCTCATTCTCTGGTAACCGATGTGTCTGTCTGTCGTAAAGAATTTGGAGACGGTGCTCCACTGTTCTGAGAAGCCGGTAGTTTCGTTCGAGGATTTCCCTTTCTTGATCATTCAGGCTTCCATTTGCTGCAAGGCGTCGAATTGCTTCAATTGTGTTTCCAACTCGAACTGCGGCCTCATCACCACCACTGAGTAACTGAAGAAATTGAATAGTGAACTCAATATCACGTATTCCACCGCGGCCTGTCTTCAAATCAGCAGAATCGATTCCTTCACGAATGGACCGACGCTCAATTTGCCTTTTCAACGCGCGGATACCGCTGATTTCGGTCCGTGGCAACCAACGGCTGTAGACCCAAGGACGAAGGTTGGCAAGCAAGTCTTCACCCAATTGCATGTCACCCGCAATACACCGAGCCTTTACCCACGCCTGCCTTTCCCATGTTCTGCCCTGCCTGTCGTAGTATCTCTCAAGCGCGGCACGCGGTAATACAAGTGGGCCTCGCCCTCCATACGGTCGCAACCGCAAGTCAACGCGATACGCAGTCCCTAACTCTGTTTGGTCGGCAATCAGACGAGTTACTTCCTGAACAATACGCTCAAAAAATTCACTGGTTGTGTAGGTCTTTGATCCCGCAATATCACCGTCTTCGGAATAACAGAACACAAGGTCGATATCGCTCGAATAGTTCAGTTCATTTCCACCCAGTTTCCCAAGAGCTATCACTGTAATTGTTGCTGGCTGATTGTCTCTGATGAGGGGAATACCACGACGTTGTTGCTGCTGTAAAATCGATACGCGTAGAGCTTCATCAACAACACAGTCAGCAATCGCTGAAATCTGACCAACAACTGTTTCCAGCCGTTGCTGTTTAACGATATCACCATAGGCGACGCGGAGAATCTCTCGGCGCTTAAAACGCCGAAGAGCTTGCATTACAAAAGCAGAGTCCAGCGAGTCACCTATCTCAGACCTCAAAATATCTCGAAGGGTCTCTCGCTTTTCTGGTCTGCCACCACCTCGCCGAATACGCTCCCAAACGTCCGGCTCAGCAATTACAATCTCACCAAGAAATGGACTTGTAGCAAGAATCGCCAGGAGTGATTCCAGAGACTCTGGCTCTTGTTCGAATAATGCGATTATTGCATGCGGACTTCGAACAGCTTGAAAGAATCGATCCAATGTGACAAGAAGTCGATCCGCCTCACCGTACAGTGGAAGTAAACGCTCAAGAATTTCGATAAGAAACCGGAGCAAGTGTAAATCTAATTCCTGCTCTACTAATTTCTTAAAAAAATGTTTTGTATTTTCACCATCCGTGAGGCCAATACCACGTGCCCACCGGTCAAGAGCGGACCGGTCTTCAAGGAAGTGTGTGACTTTGCTGGAGTTCATTCGATCTGGCATTGGCATGGTGGCCTGATCAGTTCAAGCAAATAATATTCGAGGGCGCTGTTGGTCTTGATAACCCTTTACGACCGTTGTGCAATCTGTGGCGGAGACTGCGAAGGAACCCGAATCTGGTGTACTGCTGGCCCCGATTGTTCTAAATGATCGAGTGGAACAGCATTCGCCAAGTCATCAGCTACATCCCCAGCGAGGCTCCAAGCACCGGCGGAAATGATATCCACATCGACCATTCTACCAATTAGGCGAAGAGGTGCATCAAAGACTACAATCCGATCGCACATCGTCCTGCCTGTAAGTTGCGCAAGACCATCGGACCCGGGATCTACGGCATGCCTCTCATCGCGCGTTGAAAGACCTTCAACGAGAACCTGCTGTCGAGAGCCGACGAACCGTTGATTCCCTTCGAGACTCGCAACTGCCTGAGCCTCTTGAAGAAGACGATTTCTTTCCTTTTTCACACTTTCTGGTACATCATCTGCTTGCTTATCGAATGCTCTCGTTCCCGGTCTCGGGCTATACTTGAAAATAAAACTGTTTTTAAATTTCACTGTCTTCGTAAGCTCGAGACTTAATGCGAATTCTGCATCTGTCTCCCCGCAGAAACCGACAATAAAATCACTCGACACAGCAACATGAGGAATTGCTTCCCTTAAGCGACCAAGCATTTCCATGTACTGACCTATGGTGTACCCGCGCTTCATTCGCTTAAGAACGGCATCTGAACCGTGCTGAGCTGGCACATGAATATAGTGTGAGACATGTGGAAGATCACGGACTGCCTCAATCAAATCCGTTGTCATATCACGTGGGTAACTTGTGACAAACTTAATACGATCTAGTCCATCGATTGCATCCAGTCCCACCAACAAGTCAGATAGACGAGATGTTTTTCCTCCATCAGACCAACGATAACTGTTCACTGTCTGTCCAATCAGTGTTATTTCCCTACAACCCTCCCCAACTAGTTTCTCAGCTTCAGCAATGATGGCATGTGGTGGCCGAGCCTGCTCTGGCCCTCGTACTCTTGGCACGACACAAAAGGCACAAAATTTGTCACAGCCCGTCTGCGTCCGAACGAATGCCTGAAATGGCGTTGGCCGCATTGTCGCATCTCGATCAGGATCATAACTCTCGAAGCTGTCTACGACCTCTAACCGACTGCCTGATTTACGATCAAGACTCACTTCAAGCTGAGGCCCACTCCCTGCCCGAATCAAATCAACAAGAGAAGGCACTCTATGGAGTTGCCCAGGGCCAACAACAAGATCAACCCATGGAGCTCGCGCACGGATCATTTCCTGATCTTTTTGAGCCATGCATCCCAAAACACCAACGATTAGTTCTGGGTTTTTTTTCTTTTGTTTTCGTACCCGCCCAAGGGCTGAATAGATTTTATCCTCGGCATGCTGGCGAACACTACATGTATTAAAGAAGATTGCATCGGCGTCGGTCATCGTAGCCGTCATTCCCCACCCTTGACGACGTAACGCTGCTACGACAAGCTCGCTATCAAGAACATTCATCTGACAGCCAACGGTCTCAATAAATAATCGTTTTGTAGAAGTCATATTTTCGATCTTATCCTAAGGATTGCGGAGTGTCTCCATGGGCAATCGAAACAGGCAATTGGGAGCCTACTTGCAGCGCACTTCCACGAATAAAATCAGCTGCTGTCATAGCTCGCTTTCCTTCTGGTATCACTCGCTGAATAGCTAGTCGACTTCCTTTACCGCAAGCGACAATCAGACAATCTGGGCGTATCTCACTGACTACTCCTGGCGCAATAGAAGAGTTGTCTGATTGACCTGCAACAACTTCTGTTTCTAAGCACACAAGCCTACGAAAGACGTTCATGTGCGGAACAAACGCCGTCAAGCGAGGCCATGGGTCAAAGGCCCTTCGACGGCGATCAATTTCAGTAGCGGTCATTTCCCAATTGATTACCCCGTCTTGCTTTGTAATTCTTGGTGCCAATGTCGCTTTTTTCTCATCTTGAACCTGTCCGATTGTTATATCCGCCTCGTTGGTGGCATGTTTCATTGCTTCCAAACGGTTGAGAGAGTCTAAAACCACCTCAACACCGAGTTGAGCCAACCGAGCCTCCAACTCAGCAGATGTTTCTTTTGATCCAATCAGCGTAGAGCGAGTTGCAATGACACGACCAGCATCAAGCTTTGGTGTCATATGAATGACACTCACCCCTGTTTGCTTATCACCACTAAGAATAGACCATTGTACGGGTGCAGCCCCACGATGCCGTGGAAGGATCGAACCGTGCAGATTGATGCCACCTAGAGGCGTCGTACCAAGAGTATCTGCTGAGAGTATCTGGCCATAATCACACACCAACATAACGTCAGCGCCGCGCGATCTTATTTCATCTTGCACGTCCACGGCGTTTACATCCGGTGGATCAAGTAATGGAAATCCAGCTTTTTCCGCAGCTTCCCGCATAGGGTTTACTGGCGCTCGCCTTCCACGAGCAGCACGAGAAGGACGAGTAACAACTGCAACAATGCGATGCCTTGATGACAAAAGTGACTCGAATGACGGAAGGATAAAGGGCCCCGTCCCCATGACCACAACAGATAATCCCTGATTGGAATCCGATGTGCTCATGACTTACAACGCTGATCTTCGAGCCGATCCAGTTCCGCCATGATTATATCTTCTGGTGGCAACTCACCACGGGATTGCTTTCCATGATAAATATCTTCAAGCAATTCAAGGTCTCGCTTCACTTCGAGACCTGCTGCATCAGGGAGCCTGTCCGTGAAAAGACGTCCATCAAGATGATCAAATTCGTGCTGAACAACACGGGCCAAGAAACCATCCAAATCAATGCGTATTGGCTGCCCATCTACACTCCAAGCCTCGACTACTACTCGCTGTGGCCGTCGAACATCGGCTCGTAGCCCCGGAAGACTGAGGCAACCCTCCTCTTGTATCGCTGTGCCACGTGGACGAGTCAAAATCGGATTCAGAAAGGCTAGCTCCTCACCCGAATCAGGATCGCCCGTAACATTAACTACAAACATTCTATACGGCAGAGCAACTTGGTTTGCAGCCAACCCCACGCCATGAGATTCATACATGATATCGAACATCTGTTCGACGGCATCACGGACCCCTCCATCAATACGGAGAAGTGGCTTTGACTTCCGAAAGAGTGCTGGGTGTGGATACTCAACCAGGCAAAGCTTGCCGATGGAAGACTCGGCAGACGGTTGGGGCTCAGGATTTTGTGAAGAGGACACGGAAAAACCTATAAGATTGAAACGAAAACATTCCTTCCGAAAGAACACTTCTTATATAATACCGTTTTCTTAGCCTGCCAACAGGAACCACCCCGTGAATACCGAACCTTCTGCTGCAACCAAGTCTGCTGCCTGGGGGCATCCAACTGTGGTTTTGGCAACATGTTTTTGGATTGGCAGGCTCCGTCCAGCACCGGGAACGTGGGGGTCTGCAGCAGCGTTACCAATTATCGCAGCACTTTCATTTGCTCAGATTCCTTTCTTTCTCGAATTGCTGTTATGGGTGACGGTGTGCTGCCTTGCCGTTCCTGTCTGCACGATTGCTTCACAGCGACTCGGAGGAAATAAAGACCCCTCATCCATCGTCCTTGATGAATTTGCCGCAATGCCATTTGTGCTTTTTGTTATTCCCCCCCAAGAGCGAATATGGCTGACCATGCTTCTTGCTTTCCTGCTCTTTCGGCTGTTTGACATCACGAAACCACCTCCTTGTCGACAGTTTGAAAATCTTCCTGCAGGGCTCGGCATCATGGCCGATGACTGGGCTGCTGCCGGGCTTGCAGCCTGTACACTTCTCGCGATTAGGGCTCTCATGCATTCCTACGGATAGCTCATGTCTTGGTTGGGCTGATGGTTCTTACCACAAACTAATCATGAAAAATTTATTCGTGCCCTATCAGTTTATCAATCTCACCAGACCGAAGCGATTCCACGAACGCTGATACTGTTCCGTAAATTACATTGCTCGTGATCTGGACCACCCAATTATGGATGAGCGGGGTAATTGTGATCACAAATCTTGCGTTCGTATGTGCCTCCCACATTTCGATTGCTGTTCCCATTGATGCCTCGGGAATGTACGCAATCAACACATCGAACTGTTGACACATTCGGATATGCTGGCAAAACACGTCCCGGGCACGACCGCTGCTGTACCCCGCTGATTCGGTGTGATTCGCAAATGGATCATAAACTTCTGCCTTTGGCCAGTGCCCCTGTACAATATCGTGTAATGAATCACGATATGATTGATCATGCACACACGCCGAAACGTGCGACCCCTGCATAATCCCCGCAAGAAAAATTTTCATGGCACACTCCACATCAACAAAAAGAAAAACTTCCCGTCCATTGCTTCAAAAAAAACCTCGCGCAAAAGTAAAACGCACTGCACAACTTGCTGCACGAGACCAGTCAAACATACCCGAGATTGATTTGGGGCGAGCGCAAAAAACTGTTCTTGATCTTTTAAAGATTCCAGGCATTTCAGGAAAGGAAAAGCAAGTCGCTGAAGCAATTCAAAAAAAACTACTCGACGCTGGCTGCTCAAAAAACATCATCTCATTTGATCAGGCACATAAAAAAACGCCTCTGAAAGGCAACTGTGGAAACTTAATCATAAAATTCCCTGGTACGCGAAGAGGGCCACGCCGACTCCTTATGGCACACATGGATACTGTCCCTGTTTGTGAAGGAACAAGACCTGTCATTCGTGGAGACATCGTAAAAAGTGGTAATCCAGCGACGGGTCTCGGCGCGGATGACCGTTCCGGGTGTGGCGTCGTGCTCTCAACGGCGATTGAAATCCTACGTCAAAAAATTGACCATCCACCGCTTACATTCTTCTTTGCAATACAAGAGGAAGTGGGGCTGTGGGGCGCTCGTACAGTCAAGGCAACTGACCTTGGAAAACCGAAGCTGGCCTTTAATTTCGACGGTGGAGACGTGGACAAGTTGACGATTGGGGCAACCGGTGGTCAGCGTCTCGACATCACCATCGAAGGAATCCCAAGCCACGCCGGAGTTGCGCCTGAAAACGGCGTTTCAGCAATTGCAATTGCTTCACTTGCCATCGCATCATTGCATAAAGATGGCTGGCATGGGTTAGTTGAGAAAGGGTCGAAGAGGGGAACGAGCAATATTGGAGTGATTCATAGCGGTGCTGCTACCAACGTTGTTGCAGAACGTGCAACGCTGCGGGCGGAGGCACGAGGACATGACACCGCGTTTCGAAACAGGATTGTTCAAGCGATCGAGAAGGCATTCAAAAAAGCGGCAAATCAAGTGAAATCGGCGAGCGGTTGTAAAGGGACCGTTTCAATATCAAAACGACTCGACTACGAAGCTTTTCGGCTCACAAAAAACGACCCCTCAATTACAACTGCACACAGGGCACTCCAAGCCCTCGGTCACACACCGTACTACGACATCTCCAATGGTGGCTTGGATGCGAATTGGATGGCAGCCAACGGCATACCAACAGTCACTCTTGGCTGCGGACAGCATGACATCCATACAACCAATGAATGGCTTGACCTCGAAGCCTTCAGGGCTGCCTGCCAAACTGCAATTATGCTAGCCACGATGGATTAGAATCCGTTTCGTTTCCTTTGGCAAAGCAATTCGTCTTTCCGAACTGATTTATTACTCGTCTCAACACAACCTTTTCTGTGCCACGACGTTTCATACCATAATGAACATACCCCGGTGGAATATTGGGATTATTGGTGGAGGGCCGGGCGGCCTCTTTACTGCCTATCGTCTTGAGCAACTCTGCTCCACACCTCTCAACATTTCTATTTTCGAGTCAAGCAATCGACTCGGAGGAAAATTGTTAACTGAGCAGTTTACAGCCAAAGGCATACAGTACGAAGCTGGTGCCGCTGAGTTTTATGATTACTCCTTGATAGATGAAGATCCGCTTCGAGAGCTCATCGAGCACTTTGGTCTTCAAACACAGCCGATGGGCGGCACATCAATAGTCCTAGAAAACAAGGTCCTGGGAACAATTGAGGATGCACACGACAGTCTTGGTGAGAGTGTTATTCATGAATTCCTACAGTTCAACAACCGCGCGAAATCAGAAGTA
>DONH01000001.1 GCA_003509235.1 Planctomycetaceae bacterium | reverse complement strand
AAACCCCCACAAAAACCCCCACAGTGTTGATCAGTGGGGCTTATTGATTACAGCGTCCTTGGCTCGTAGTTCCGAAGCGAGGGGTATGGGGGCTTCTAGGTCCATGCCCATACGTAGAGAGACCTCAGAAATTTTTGCCCAACCCCTATCGATGGGGTGAGGAGGTTGCACTGTTACGGAGACGGTGCTATGGATAGTGCATCAGGAAGAAATTCCTGTCATCGCATATAGACCACCGCTGCGTCCGGAGTCCGTCACTGCGTTGAACCTAACTCTCCACAAGGTTTCAACCTCTGATTGATTTCCCATGTCTTTAAGTCAATACGAGTTCGCTTCAAGCGTGACTCTTTCACTGGAGTATCAACCGCAAAAAACGGTTGCCACATCTCCCGAAGTCTCTATGGAGGTGCGACTTAAGAAAGCAGCTCTTCTGCACGCAAAAAAGTATTTTCCAGATCTATCTGTCCAAGATTGGATTGAGAAGGCTCAATGGCAAGCACCTGAAAGTCGTGGTCCCATACCTGATACAGAGTCATTCTCCTGCTGGCCGAAACGTCTTAAGGCAATCGGCAGTACTTATCCCAGTTTTTGCAATCTTGTCAGACAAATCACATCTCTTGGCTGGAGCGCAGATGAATTTGACGTGCTAGCAGCTGGGAACAGGTCGACAGAAGACATAAGCAAGAAGGTACACACATTCTTGGTTATTTTCCAGCGAGCTTTGATTGATCATGAATTCAACGGAAAACTACCATTAAGCCCATTTGGTGCAGCTCTTAGAGAACTAAACCAACGAAATCGCATTTCAAAATGCATGGCGCTGGTCATTCAAAACCAAGATGGTTCTTGGCCAAAATTTGATTTGAACAAGTATGGCTCTGGAGTATTTGCCATAGGTAATAGCGAACCCGACTGGCATTGATGGGAGACATAAGACATGAAATACCCGATCCGCAGGGGGTCGACGATTGCTTGTGGCGACCGTCGATACCTGGAATGCAGCAAGCTTTCCAAATCCAAGAGGCACGGCTGGACAGGCGTTGGCTATGACTTCGCTAGAAACGAATCTTTCAGAGTTTGGACCTCACAATGGTATCCAATAGGAACAATTCTTGTCACTGAATGCGCTATTGATGTCGATCTTTTCTGTATCGATACTGAGCGCACTTTGGATGCCAATGCCTTTCCACTTGACTGGCTAGAGGCAAACGAACCAAAAGGACCAGAAATCCAGCTGGAGCTGAGCTTGTGGAAAGAGACTACTTAATCGCGTAAACAGGATTTCTTTTTGGAATCCTGTCAGTTTTTCTCGGTCGATTGATCGGCTATTTGTACATTCACTACGTTTTTCTAAACCAATGAAACGACTTTCTTACATCGACTCTCTTATCGATGAGCTTCGAGGTATTCGCGAATGCTTACTTCAGGCAGAGGAAGGCACTCCAGAGTGGAAATGCTTCGACCGCCTTGAAGACAAACTGTGCGCTGAGCTTGCATCACAATACGCTGAGGCTGACTGATGCTTAATCCAATTTGCGAGGTCCGCGTCGATGAAGTCATCGACAAGCGGAAAACCCATAGAGGTGTTGCCATTGCAATCCTCGTGTACCACAAAGAAACCCACTATTCATGTGATGTTTTTCTTGATGAATTTCCTGCCGGATTCCTGCCAAATATTTTGATGGGAGAAGTGATTTCAGCTATCAAATTCTCAGGGACTTGGAATGGAAAGAAAGTTGTTCGATTTAGAGCATTGGCATGGACTTATCAAACCGATCAGTTGAAGGCCAGAATTTTTGGTCTGATACTCAACGCCATAGGTTCAGATATAGAAGCCATTACCTGGCGAGAAGGAGAGTCACTAGCTGTTGGCGAAGGCAACGTACTTGCCAAGCGTCTCGAAGAGCTACTTAAGAAGGATGTCCCTGAATTAGATCCAGACGAAGATTTTGACTTCTGATTTAATAGCCGCCTTCGTAAGCAAAGCAAAGGCGGCACCTGCAGGCGCCCAGACAGCTCCTGGACAACCTTGAGGACGGCGGCGCACAGGTGTCTAGGGCAACTTGTCAAACCACTCGGCGATGTCACCAGACAGGCAAATGCTCATGTCTGTGTAATTAGGACCACTTGTGGGATGCCAACTCTCGTCTGCGTTGTAGGCGGAATCAGTCAGGAAAATGTCCGTAGAAGCAGTGCCGCTGCACTGCCCTGCCAAGTACACCGTTTTATCTGCGTTAAAGGCGGAATCAGTCAGGTAAATCCTCTTGTCCGCGTAGTACGAGCTTGAAGTGATGTGAAAGCCGTAGACCTGAGCTTTTGAGACAGGCGGAATCAGTAAGTCCATTGCCAATGCCAGGGCCGGCAGGAGAAGCAGGAGCTTTTTCATGTGCCAAGGATGGCAGCGCTCAACACGATCAACCTTCGATCAGAAGAGGTCGGGGTCGTACCTGTGATCTGAACACTCAAGCGCCGTTTGCAGCCTGCTGGTAACGCTCTTGCGGTCACCGTTCTCGAAACAATGGTTGAAGAGCAATTCCCCTCTGACCCACAGCACCCCCTTGATCACGGGCACTGAAATAACCATGCCGCAAACCGCGATCACCATGCCGCAGGCGATGCGGAACATGCGTGTGGTGGTCTTGTCCATGCGCCAAGGATGGCAGTGATCCAACATGGATGGCATTTCAGGTTCTCAGCGGATGAGCAACCGCCTCTTCCTCGTTGCTGCCTTTGCAGTTATTGCACTGACTACATCACCCGCTCACGCCTTTTGGTGGAGATATGGATCGATAGAAGAAGCAATGCAAGCCTGCAAAAGGTGGCGACCGCAGGGAACCTTTGAGGTTTGGATTCAGGGGAACGACATCATTGGCCCTAGTGGCTGGTCTGAATACTCAATCGCTAGGTGTCGAAACGAGCCTGAAACCCGCCAGATCCTTGGGTTGTCGCGACAAATCGAAGCTGGATCGCGGTGGCCAAAGGGGTGGAAGGGTGTCCCAGCCAAAGCACGAGACCTGAGTGTCGTTAAACGCTTTCGCTATTGAGGCTTTGTCAGACCCAGGCTGGCTTTGGACACCTTTCTGGAAGCACAGACCATTCGGCGTATCCCTCAATCGGTTGTCCCGTGTAGTCGCATTGCCGGTAGTACTCGAGCTTGCGGCCTAGGAACTCCATTTCACGCTTGAGAGCAATCAGATTCGGCGTATTGGCTTCCTCTGCTGCGCGGAACCGGTAAACGGCCTCAGTGAACTCTTCCTGTGAATCGCGCAGCTTGTGCTGCGCGGTGAACGAGTCGAAGTTCTTGCGTAAGGACATGGACCAAGGCCTTCTGGCCCCACGATGCCAGGCTTGAGATCAAGCGTCGAAAGAAGAATGGTCGAATTCCTCGGATTCATCCTTTTCCTATGGATCGCGGCCTGGTTTATCCGGGAATACATCCCGGCTTGGTGGGGGGCCCCCAGGGAACAGAAGCTTTGGGCTGCCAGCTTCTTCACCATGTTGATTGCCGGCTTCCTCGGCTTGGTCAACGTGGCCTACGCAGCGGCGGCAGTCCTCGTAATTTCAATCCTCGGCCAATTTCTCAGGAATGCCCGGAAAATTCGGCAAGACCGAAAGTAGGCCCGAATAGAAACTGCCTAGGCAACACGTCATGGACTACCCAGGGCAGCCATAAGTATCCCTAACCAAACAAGCGTGCTTTTTTGCGTGCAGGTTGTCGAGTTTCCTTGAAAATCCAGTCAGTCACTCAATCTGTTGCTG
>DONH01000306.1 GCA_003509235.1 Planctomycetaceae bacterium | reverse complement strand
CTCGTTGGTTGCATCTGAAGAGGATTTTGTTGCGTGGGTGCATAGTTTCCACTCTGTGGAACTATTTGTTGCTGGTATGTACTGCTCGGAGCCGCTGGTGGCAAAACTGGTTGCTGTGTTGGCACTGATGGGGATGCCGCCGATCCGGCAGCACCCCAAGCTTGTGGAGTTGTTTGAGAGGGAGTTGCGAAGGGACTTGCAGCCACACCCGCAGGGCCTGGAACAGTTCCCACCGCAGGCGTAACGCCTGCGCCCGGCTGTACCTGGACGTATTTCGTTGTGTAAACAGCCCGATATTGAGTGACTGGAACACTTACGGCCTTTTGAACATAGTTTGTCACCTGCTCCATGCATTCAACTGGACAACCTGTGCACGGATCAATTTCACATGAGGGGCGGTAACAGGTTACCGGTACGCATTGATACTGAGTCTGGTACGTCGTTTCTGGAACGTAACTAACTTGTTGCGTAGGAACCATGACCGGTTGAGGTGGAGGTGCAGGTGCAGCCACGACAGCTGGTGCTACGACAGGCACTACTGGTGGAGGTGCCGGAACTGGTGCAACAGCGTAAGCCGGAACGGCCGTCTTGAAGCAACCACAGCCTGAAAAAAGTCCGGAAAGGCAACATTGTGCCCGAACGGAAGTTTGATCACCAATCAAGATTCCGGTGAAGAAAAAAACTATTATTAAAACACGCGGCAAACGCATCACACTCTCCTTTGGACTGGTGTGACAGGCTTGACAAACAACCTTTTAATCCTGTCAACACTCTTACCCTAGGTTGCAATCGTGAACTACCGCTCCATAAAAATATCGTTTTGTTTGCTTAATTTTCTCATCTGCCATGGCATATTTGATACAGCCATTTTTATCGATACAAACAGACAACTTCGCCTCTCTTTAACTTCAATCACGAAATCTTGCAGGTTCTATTTCCCATAAAATGTTATTCGGGACTGTCGTTCATAATGGTCATAAAGTTCAAAAAAACCTTCCCTTAAATTACCAGAATGGCGCTGAAAGATATCTTTGAGCATCGCACCACTGAATTTGATGGTCTTAGATCCAGCGTACTTAGTCATAAGTTCATCGACTAGCAGGCAAAATGTTTTGTTATCTGCTTTCATATGAAGAAGCACAGGCCAGTTATTCCACCACGGTTTCTCGTGGACTGTCACAACAACACGAAGGCCACGAAAGTCTGCAAACTGGCACAGAAACCACCCAAAAAAACCGAGTAGCTCCCAACTATCTATAGAAACAAGGCTTTGTTTTGGATTAATTGTGGCGAATACTCTCATAACGCGTATCGCATCAATCCAAGAACGAATCCGAAGACAATGAACTTTAAGTCCTTTTCTTTGAGCGACAGAAGCGAAATGACTGAGTATTGTCGATTTACCACTGCCATGTGGTCCACAAATAATGGCACGATTGCCTACGTCATAAAGCCTAAAAAGCAGAGAATCAATGGATGTGTCTGTCGCTAACCAGGGTATTGCACCAGGCTGTACAAAACGTGTGGAAAATGGATTCTGGAATACGAACGTGCTCATTTATTTCTCGACTTTTGCTGGGGGTCGAACTACCGGAACACTTCCTAGAAAAAAAATATGCTCAGATACAAAGTCTCGGCCGCTCCGAAAAAAAACACGTATGCGGACACACCATCTAATTTTTACAATAATTCCTTCATACGATAAGGGGCTTTGAGGGAGATCTGTTGCAAGAGCTCCTGTCAAATGATCCGTACTCAATGACACTGACGAGGTTTGAGTACCGTCTTTTCGCCGCTCCAGTTGTATTCGTTCAAAGAAAATAACACCCAGATCTTCTTCACCTTTTCCTTCTGTGTACCAGACAACTGACCGCTCAACAGCAGAAATGCCCTGCGACTCTATACCCTCTACGATGTAGTGCGCCTGAAGCTGGTCTCCACCACTGTATTGAATATTTTCATGATTGAACGTCACACTAATCCGGGGATTCGGCTGAATGCGATACGATCCTAACGTGTTCTGGTCCATTCGCTTTGATTCTGTCATAAATACGAGTTTCCTTATGTCCGTGTCAGGACAATGGTTTCTCACCGTGGGTCGAGATAATCTCAGCTGGGAATACCACTACTGGAAAAACTCTTACGAGTGCTGGCCATCGCTCCGGTACGCCACGCAAGACCAGTCGCCAGCTCGCTGTGTTATGAGTTGTAGAAAAAGAATGCATGGCCTTACTTGGTAACTGCAACTGTACTTCTGCCTCAAATGGCGTGCCTGGCAGCGGCTCAACATTGTTCCAGCGACGGATGAGTGACTGCCATACAACCTGCCGTTCTGTTCTGACGTCGGTACCCTGACGAAACGTCGCCTGCTCTTCCAATTCAAGAAAAAGTTCCAACTTACGAAATGAGACTGAGCCTGCCTGTGACAACAGGACCTGGTATTGATTTCCCGGGCGTAAGGGATGGCCGGAAATTTCGACGTGGGTTGGGCCAATAGCGGTAATGAGAAAAAGCTGCCTAAAAAAAAGTGCTACTGAAGCCAAACCAACAATTATAAAAGGGGCAAGAAGCCCCAGAAGCCATAAGTTGGCCCGACCTCCCGCTATATCAAATCCGACATTCACTGCTAGCAGAATAACAACGACATTCCATAGTCCCGAGAAAAGTCCGGCTCCTATTAAAGACCATGCCTCGGGGCTCTCTGTTGGCAAACGAAACCGAAGCATTGTACCTGGAGAATTGACTAAATTGTCACAGGCAGGAATTGTCGGAAAACCCACCGTTTCTGGAGGTGGGTTAATAAAATTTTTGAAAATTCGACCAAGCTGAACAGCCTGACGCTCCTCCGAGCGACCCCAAGACTGCAAAGATTGAAGCAATCCCGTTACACCAAAAGCAACAAGGGCTCCTGGCAGCAAAAGCGCCAAGAGCCAAAGCCACCAACTATAACCTTGCTTAAGCACAACTGTTTTGATGTCATCCGGGTCGTACCAGCAACGCAGTTGACCACCAAGCTCCCAGTTGTCTAACTCATGAAGTGCAAATGCCCTGGTTTCACTTGTTTCGGAAGAATGAACTGTATTCCATGACTCGACATCCTCTCCTCCAACTTCGTACTGAACTAATAACGCCGGTCGCCATGAATACTTTGCTCCTCCGAATACATCTCGAAGCGTATGGCGTGCCAACCCTTTTCCGATAAGCCGACCGTTGACTTCTATGAACTGGTTATTAATTCTCCATTCAGGGACAGCGACTCCAGTAAGCATTAACACGCCAATTGTAAGTCCAGCCATCAACAAAACTGTGTGATAAATTCCTTCACCCAGTGACCCCCAGGCGGGGAGGCCCGTGCGACGATTTCCGCGCTTCTTATTGAAGAATGTAGGCAGCCTCACAAATAATTCTCCGGGCAGCCCAGAAGTCGACTCGAACAGGCGAAGACTCTCCTCTTCCACTGATTGCGTAGGACGATCATCACAATCCTCCATACGTGGTAGGAGTCAGACCGGGTATCATAAACCGCCCCAACATTTCTGCTGAGAAATAACTCTTCAGAGCGTGTTCGGCACTGCCCTACTTCGAGTCACAACGATATCATCGCATGCCTGTTGCTTTCGGAAAAAACCAATTTTCTCAAGAGCCTTATAGACTTCTTCAAGAGTCTTTTCACCAAAATTGGAAATACTCAACAAATCCGACCGAGTACAGTTAAGAAGATCGTGCACTGTAAAAATGCCTTTCTCCTCAAGACAATTTGTCGTTCGAACAGATAGTCCAATTTCAGCAGTACTCATCTCTAACTTTTCAGAGAGTTCATCTGATTGGGTCAAACTTTTATATGGAATGCGTGGCATGGGGTCCCTCCCGTGCAATTAAGTTTTCGACTCGGGTCTGACAAAATTTACGCCCGAAAGTCTATTTTAAGGTTACAACGTTAGCCTACATTCTAACGCACCGACGTGATGTAGAAAGTTTTTATCTTTCCAACAATCTGCCAGCCTACGGAATATACTAAAAATAATTCTGTTTCGACTACTGCCCCAGTGTTATGAAGTCTGTTTCTTCATGCCGGTGGGCTTGAAATTCCTACCAAAGCCTTTTTTTCTACGGGTAGCAATGCCAAGCAAACCGCAATTTTCGCTAGATTCTCTCAATCCGAGCCAACAAGAAGCCGCTATGCATGTGCACGGGCCACTTCTTGTCCTAGCGGGCCCAGGTAGTGGGAAGACCCGTGTTGTTACTCATCGGGTAGCCCATCTCATTACACAAGGCATTCCTGCGCACCAGATTGTTGCTTTGACATTCACCAATAAAGCAGCTGATGAAATGCGAAAAAGGGTAACGGACTTGGTTGGTCCACAACCGATTGAAATGGGAACATTTCATCGCTTTGCAGCCCGTCTATTGAGAAAGCATGCCCGTCTCTGTGGGCTCACGAGTGACTACTCCATTCTCGATCCAGATGATTCACAAGCCGTCCTTAGGCGAGCAGCGAAAAAACTAGGACTCTCACTTAAGCATACGCCAATTGGAAAATTATCCGGTGCGATTAGCCGGGCAAAAAACGATCTTGTTACGCCAGAAGAATTTCAACCTCGCTGGGGTCGTCCAGCTGATGATATTGTTCTCAAGGTCTGGCCGGTCTACCAAGAAATGCTGCTTGATTCAAATTCAGTTGACTTTGATGATCTGCTGGTGCACGCCGCAAGGTTATTACTAGACAATCCAGATTTACGACGCCAACTCGATGCCCGCCATCGTTGGATCTTGGTGGATGAATATCAGGATACGAATGCCGTCCAGTATTGTATTCTTCGGGGCCTTTCACTCGATCACCAACACCTCGCCGTCACTGGCGATCCTGATCAAGCCATTTATGGATGGCGCGGTGCAAGTATTCGAAATATACTTGAATTTGAGCGAGACTATGCAGATGCTCGTGTCATCACACTGGAACAGAACTATCGAAGCACTGCCAACATTCTTGGTACTGCTGATCGAATCATTGCAAACAACAGCCGCCGAAAACAAAAACAACTCAAATCAGATGCTGCTGAAGGAGAACCCATTCGGATTTTCCTTGATAGTACAAGCCACGATGAAGCTGAGCGTATCGCAACTGAGATTGCTGACGCTATCAACACCAAAAAGCGTCAGCCCAATGATTTCTGTATTCTTTTTAGAACAAATGCACTTTCACGTTCACTAGAAGTTGCATTAAGAAATCGTAATGTTCCGTATCAACTCGTGCGCGGCCTAGAGTTCTTCAAAAGACGAGAGGTACGAGATGTCGTAGCCTGGCTCAGACTTCTCAAAAACCCGCGTGATGATGAGGCTTTCCTGAGAATTGTAAATGTGCCACCGCGAGGTATTGGGAAACAGTCTTTGGATCGTCTTGCCGCGTGGGCTGAACAACAACACATGTCTCGTCTAGAGTCCGCAGGTTATGCCGCAAAGGTACCCGCACTCACTCGTCGGGCTGTTCAAGCGTATGAAAAATTTGAGGTGCTTTTCCGAGGAATTCAGCAGGTACAACAGCAGTCAAATGGTGCTGTAGCGCCGCTTGTGGAGGCAATTCTAGAAAAAACTGGGTACCGTGATTTACTAGCTGCTGAAAAAGATGAAGAAGGAGATGAGCGACTTGCTAACGTGGAAGAACTTGTCACAGCTGCAAGACAAGTTGACGAATCATTTGTAGCTGCGTTACCCGATGATGATCCACTCGGCCAATTTCTTGAACAGACCGCCCTCGTAGCGGATACCGATATCTGGGATCCAGCTGGGAATCAGGTTGCGCTCATGACTTTTCATGCATGTAAAGGTCTTGAGTTTCCGGTTGTGTACATGATAGCTCTTGAGGACGGAATTCTTCCTCATGAAAGAAGTCTGAATGACAACGATCAACTTGAGGAAGAACGGCGGCTTGTATTTGTTGGGATTACTCGTGGACAACACGAAGTTCACGTTAGTGCCTCAAGAATTCGAGATTACCGTGGTAATAGGAGAATATCAGCGCCAAGTGTTTTCCTCACCGAGATGATGGGAAAAGAATCGTATCTGTCTGGCCCAGAAGCGCCAGCACTTAGCGAAACACCCTCTTACGAGCACAACCAGGACGAGGGATTTTCAACTGAAGTATTCACTGACTACTTCTCTAAAGAAGAAATGATCCCAGTCGAAAGCCAGTTGGACGAACCTAACTACCCAGACATAACGCACAAGAAAACACGACCCGATGGGCTCGTTCTTGAAATTGAATCTGACTTTATTGAGGAAGTCGATTCCGACAGAAAACTTATAGAAAAAACAGTGGAACAGAATTCACCTGGCTTACATCAATCCCCTGCAATTAAAACAGCGAACAAACTAAAACAAAGAAAAAATACCGACATGACTTTTGATGTTGGAGAAAAAGTCTTCCATGAGGAGTACGGCGAGGGCGTCCTTGAAAAAATTGGTGGCACAGGACACAGGGCTATTGGTGTCGTTCGGTTTGAGGGTGCACATAGAACACGGAGTTTTATTCTCATACATGGTGCGCTTAAGAAAATATAGCAACCCCCAATTATTGTATTCCCAACTGCGGAACTATTCTCATAATACCTCCCCAAACTAACTATCAATCCATTTCCAGCAGACTGCAAGTATCGCTGTTGCTGCCACCGAGAGGACAATCGCGCTGCCAGAAATGAAATCAAATACCGCACTGTATCCAGCACGATTGCTCTAAATCCTTCTACTTAAGGGGTACCGAATGGGAATTAGTACGAAACAATCTCGACACCAGCACTGTGAAAGAAACATCCCCAAGCAGGCTCGTTGTCAGGAAACCGCATAATTTGTTTACAACGCGGACAGCATAAATTGCTACTTACGACAAATTTTCAGAGTGGACTACAGTAGACAAAAACGTTCCGAAAACTGACGAGATTGGCAGTAAAGTGAGAAGAAAAAAGTAAACATCGGATTTTCTAGTGTGCTACCTGAATGACCTAAAAAAGAATACCCATACCATGGGTTTTGTTCCCAAAACAACGACTGAATGAAAGCAACTTTTCGAATCGACTCGACATCAGCAAACATATAAAGTACTACCTGACTACGCTGAAGCTTCAGGTTAAACATACTCTACGTTAAAATAGTACTTCTCGCCTAAAACCTTCAATTCTTGGTTCTGATGTCGACGACTGTAAAACATAGCTCTTCGTTGACCCATAGAGCGAATGATCCTCTTAATCATTCGGACAATAAAGGCAGCCGAAAAACGTGGCTGAGCGTGACTTTTCGTGTCCTTGCGACACTTGCCCTGATGGGATTTATTCTACAACGTGTTGAATGGGAAACACTCGTCCGTCTCTTAGGTTCTCTTCAATGGCAATGGTTTGCCGCGGGCCAAGCAGTCGCTATTGCAATTCAAGTCGTTGCTGGTATTCGCTGGTCAGCACTTGCACGGCCTATTGGATTTGTTCATTCCACAAGTTTTTTTATATGGCGTTTTTTTGAAGGTGTGTTTTTCAATCTTTGTCTCCCATCTTCAATTGGTGGTGACGTTGTAAAGGCGTACAGGCTCTCAGATACAAACTCAGGGCGTCTTCTTGCTGGGTGCACAATACTTGCCGATCGTCTCGCAGGAGTTTCCGCACTAGGGATATTGGCCGGTTCTGCACTACTGTCACTTCGGCTCAACCTTTCTTTACCATCTACGATTGCTGTAGCCTCGCTACTGCTCGTCTGCGTGCTTCTTGGTTTCCGATTGACTATTGGCAATCTGGATCGCTTTCTTGATCTGCTTCCAACAACTCATCGCCTTCGTCAATTTCTTGCACAGCTTCTTCCGTATCAGGCACGTCCAAGCCTTATGGGAAAAGCTGTGGCGTGGAGTCTTATCGTACAAGTAGGTGCGTCGGTTTCGGTTGCATTGATGGCGCGCGGTATTGGCGTAACACTCGAATGGATTACTTGGTTTTCTGTCGTTCCATTAATTGCCTTAGCAATCGTTTTACCGATAAGTATTAATGGTGTTGGTATTCGTGAGGGAGGGATGGTTTTCCTGCTCGGTCGTTGGGGAGTTGCTGAAGAAAAAGCTGTCGCTATAGGCCTACTTTGGTTCTTTGCAACAATCGTGACCGGCCTTCTTGGTGGAGTTCTTTTTTTACTCGACCGACGGTCACCAAAAGGTGTACTAACAAATGAGGCCTCAGGATCGTAGCCAATGATCAGCAAGAAAAATCGCCGCTACCGTTTTTGCATCCTCAATCAAGCCGTTGCGACACATCGCCACTGCTTCACTCCATCGCACGACTCGTGGCTCAATACACTCATTTGGCTCAAGTGATTGAGTTCCGCTTTGCAAACCCTTTGCCACAAAGAGATGCATTTTTTCATGCAGAATACCTGGTGACATCCAGAGTTCTCCAAGGCTTTCTAGAACAGCAGCCTGATAGCCTGTCTCCTCGCGAAGCTCCCGATGTGCTGCAGCTGGTAATGACTCGACGCGATCAAGGGTACCGGCGGGGGTTTCAATTAGAGTCCGTCCAACGGCTGGGC
>DONH01000484.1 GCA_003509235.1 Planctomycetaceae bacterium | reverse complement strand
ACAGTCGGGGTTTACTAAAAACCACTTCGGCACCAGTACCTTTTGAACCGTGTCCGTGGGAACCCTGCACACTTTTTTGGTTGTGGCATAAGATTCAGAAACTCAAGACCTCTGCCTGGTAGGAGAAAACACTATGCACCTCACCGCATTTCGGTTCGGCAAACCATACGAATCACTCGAAAGAAACAAATTGGTTCACTTCATGACTGGCGAGCCAGTCGCGGAAGTAAGTCAGGTTGGCGGTGCCATAGTAAGCCGTGATCTTCGAAAAGCCGACAACGCCCGTAGTGCTCTTCTCAAAATTGATCCTGAAGAGATTGTGGAACGGCTCCAAACAGCTGGGAATCTTTATGCATTAGGGACAGTCGAGGTTGGTGGGGTCAAACAGTCTCCAGATGATTTTGCCAGGCAGCAATCGGCAACAACCGGTCTGCCCGAGAGCCTTTGCCACGCAAACATGAAAAAGAATTTGTTTGTGCTATCCAATATGGATCGAATGCTCGATGCACTCTCACGAGGACTTTCGCCGGAGATACTGTGGCAAGGATACGGCACCGAGCATCGAGATGTTGTGGTGAGCTACCAGTGTCAGTCTCCAGTCCTTGGACTTGTGCTTCCGAGCAACTCACCTGGTGTCCACACTCTTTGGCTCCCTGTTATCGCGCTTGGTGTTGGCTTATTGCTCAAGCCAGGCGGTCAAGAACCATGGACCCCATACCGAATGGCTGCAGCGATGATTGAAGCAGGTATTCCAGAAGAGGCTATCGGGCTTTATCCCGGTGCCACAGATGTGGGTGCTGCAATCCTTGCGGACTGTGGGCGAAGCATGATTTTTGGGTCAGCCAAAACCGTGGAGCAGTATCGAGGTAATCCTGCTGTTCAGGTTCATGGCCCAGGATTTTCAAAAATATTGTTGGGGGATGACTGTGTTGACGACTGGCACGACTACATTGATGTTATGGCCGAGAGTATCGCTGCAAACAGTGGTCGGGGATGCATTAACTGCTCTGCGATATATGCCAGTCGCCACACAGATGAAATTGCTGACGCACTCGCTGAACGAATCGGGCCTCAGGATGTTCGCCCTCCGGACGACCCTGAGGCAACACTTGCCTCCTTCACCATTCCGGGAGCTGCTAAAGCCATCTGGCAGCAGATCGAAAGCCTCATTGATAAGCCTGGTGTCCGTCATGCAACCGCGAGGCACGGCTCGCGGTTCGTAGAAGGAGAGCGATGTGGATGGCTGCGGCCGACAATTGTTGAATGTGACTCACCAGATCCTGAAATTGCACGCGCTGAATACATGTTTCCATTTTGCAGTGTGGTGAAGTGCCCACAAGAGAAAATGTTGGAACGAATTGGTCCTACCCTTGTTGCAACAGTTATTACAAACGATACTGATTTTCAGCAACAACTAATTAACGCCAACCATATTGATCGATTAAATTTCGGTCCTCTGCCAACAATTAAGCTCGATTGGTTGCAACCTCATGAAGGCAACATTATCGATTTCCTCTATCGCTCAAGAGCACTTCAAATGGCTGCAACATCAGAGTTAGTCTCTACCGCAACCGCTGCTCCCGCTCAATCAGGCAGATAGCCCCATGACACACGAGTCGGAAAAACCGGCTGTGCAGCCGTCTTCATTTACATTCCGTGCGAACACACGGCTTGTCGTCGGTGAAGGTAGTGTTGCGGAATTGGGTGACGTAGCTCAAGAACTTGGAGGCACCCGAGTACTGATTGTTAGTGATGCCGGTGTTCTCGCGGCAGGTCATACAAGTGCCGGTGTCGCATCCCTCAAGGCTTCGGGCTTCGAGACAACGGTCTTTAGTGAGTTCACAGAAAACCCGACAACACGACAGGTCGAAGCTGGCACCGCATTCGCCAAGGCCTTTGAACCAGACCTCATTGTCGGTCTCGGTGGTGGTAGTTCCATGGACTGTGCAAAAGGAATCAATTTCCTGCTGTGTTGCGGCGGAAAAATGGAAGACTATCAAGGCCGCGGTACAACCGGCCTACCCCTTCTCCCATCAATTGGCTGCCCAACAACTGCTGGCACGGGCAGTGAAACGCAGTCTTTTGCACTTATCAGTGACGCACAAACAGGAGAGAAATTGGCCTGCGGTGACCCCAACGCCGCCTTCCGAGTCGCCATCTTAGACCCATGCTTAACCGTTACCCAGCCGACACGCGTCACAGCACTCACAGGCATTGACGCGCTCTCGCATGCCTTGGAAAGCCATGTGAGTACCAAGGCCACACCAGCATCGCGTGTTTTTTCGCGCGAAGCCTGGACATTGCTCACCAAAAATCTTCCTGATGTTTTCCGAAACCCAACTGATATTCGTGCCAGGTCAGCCGTTCAACTTGGGGCTGCTTGGGCTGGACTCGCTATTGAGAATGCCATGCTCGGAGCGGCTCATGGCGCAGCAAATCCGCTCACGGCACGATTTAAAGTTGCCCATGGCCAGGCTGTTGGGCTCATGCTGCCACACATCATACGATTCAATGG
>DONH01000017.1 GCA_003509235.1 Planctomycetaceae bacterium | reverse complement strand
GAGATCGTCTACAAGATCAAGTCGCTTCTGTTGGCTGGATTTACTAAGAAATGCTTTGACTTCATCAAGTCTTGGAATTCGACCACCAAGGTCAAGATAGACTCGCCGTACAAATTGTTCATCGGTGAGTTCTTCACCCGCTGAAATACCAGCTTCAGACCATTCACTTTCTAGAATGGAGTCAATTGCGCCCGCTGCATCCGTGACGTTCTTTCGAGCGGTGGTGTCCCGATCAATCTCTTTTATAGAGAGTATTTGGCCTTTTGGTTTTTCAATAACGGCTTCTGGCAGCCGAATCGGCGGAGGTGTCCATTGCTTTTGTGCTTGCTTTGCTGCCTGTAATCGTTTTTGCATGGCAGCACGTTTTTGCATAGCAGCACGGGTTTGTGCATGTGCTGTATCAGCAATGAAAGGTAACGAAAAAATGGAGAAGACAACGAGAAGACCTGTACGACTTAGCCTGTTGCTTAGCTGCAAGTAACTTTTCAATCTTAATAGAGAGATGTTCATGTGAACGGTCCTTCCAGATGTCTATTCAATAAGCTGGTGAGCCACAACACGTTGTGGCTCACCAGTATTCTTCTATTCAAGGAGATAATAGGCAAGACAGCAACACGGTTTCTAGGCAAAACTGTGCGTTAAAATTCCTAAAATACCTCACAAATTTACAGAATTATTAGTCTTTCTTCTTTTTCTGGCCGCCAGCGGCGATGCCAGCCTTCAATTCGTCAAGAGAAACTTTTCCGTCTCCATCTGCGTCAAGTCTCTTAAAACGTTTTTCTGCACTTTCTAGTTGCTTTCCTTTCATGCCTTTCTTTAATTCATCAAGCGTGAGAAAACCATCACCATCGGCATCTTTCTTTTCAAACATTTTGGCCGGGTCAGGCTTTTTCTTTGCTTTTTCTTCAGCCTTTGCAACACCGCTCACTGAGACAGATAGTGCAAGGCAGGCAAAAGCAATAAGTAAATAGGTCGTTATGGTTCGCATAGGTCACCTTTAGTTATGTTTATACAGGGGGGACGTCGTATCCCAAAAACTCCAAAAGATCAGCGTAACAGAGAAAGTCGCTTTACCAAAATGTGTTGGTTGTTCGACTTTTGTGGGCCGAGATCAACCCTCTGAGCACATCTCTTTTAGCAGCACGACGCTCTTTCTTTTTAACGATCCAATGGTTGGAAAGTTTCTTTATCTAGAAATGCGCTGCGGAGACGCTTCAGTCCTTTCTTCAGCAGAACTGGTGGACATCCACAATTGATTCTTAAAAATCCAGGGCTTCCAAAATCAGTCCCATTCGATGGGCCGATGCCAGCTTCTTCACATGCCTGTTGGGGCTGATTCCGATTGGGTGGCTGAGTCGACATCCACTCTCTGCAATCGAGCCAAAGAAGGTAGGTTGCCTGTGGTGAAATACATGAGACACCGGGTATCTGTTCAATAGTTGCAAGAGCGCATTCTCGATTGAATCGTAAGACGTGAATGAGCCGTTGTCTCCACGGATCACCATCTCGCCATGCTGATTCTGACGCCACATAGCCCAGTGGGTTCACCATCGGCACAAGTCCACAGCCAGCTTGCCGCCAGTGCCGTCGCAGGGGTTCGTCAGGAATGATAGCCGCAGCACAGCCGAGTCCTGCGATATTCCATGTTTTTGATGCTGCGACAAATGTTATTGCTCGCTTTGCAGCTGGGTGATCCAAACTGGCAAACGGAACATGTTGAACATTTTCATCAAGAATGAGATCATCCCAGATTTCATCACTTACAACAGTGACATTTTTTCTTTCGCAGATGTCAGCAATACGAAGGAGATCTTCTTTGAGAAAAACCATGCCCGTTGGATTATGAGGATGACAAAGCCAGAAAATTTTTACATCTGGTGTGAGCGATTCTTCAAATTCGTCCCAATCAATAGTCCACCGCTGAATAGCAGGGTTTGCATGCATGGGGATTTGCACACATCGTCGCTCAGCTAATTTTGGAAGAAATAAAAATGGTGGATAGATCGGTGTGAGTGTCGCGATACCATCGCCAGGTTCCGATAACAAGCGTGCCGTGATAGATAATCCAGTTACGATTCCTGGCACACCAAGTATCCATGATGGATCGATCGCCCAATGATGCTGTTTTTCGAGGTGGTCTGTAAGCATCGAGCGGAACGTTGCTGTGTCATGGGTATAACCAAAGACACCATGGTCAGTCCTACGGCGGATAGCATCAAGAACGACATCAGGTGACTGAAAGTCCATGTCAGCAACCCAAAAGGGAAGAATCGTTTCTCCAGAGGGCGTTACCTGCTTGGCATACCGATCCCATTTTTCAGAACCTGTAGCAGTCCGGTCTGGACACGTCAGGAATTCAGCAGGGAGATCGTCATATGAATATTTCATAACACTATGGTGACGAACCAAGGACAGTAAAACCAGTCCTGCTCCTGAGGAACTATTTCTTTTTCAAAATATGCTTTGATGAATGGTATTCTATTTTCGTCCATATGCTGTTTGAGGCATTGAATGCTGCCTCTGATTGAGCTTTGCGAAACTCCCTTTCTCGAAACATTTTTACTAAAAGGCTTTGGTTGCATGAATGCACGAATAGTGACTCACTTCTTTTGGAAATTGGCAGGATTTTTCATGGCAAGCCTGCTGTTCTGCGAAGGAGCTGTCGGTGCCAACGCACCAGTGATTACCCATGGCCCACTTCTTGGTGAAGTGACAAGCACAAGTGTGCGAGTCTGGGCTCGTACAAATGAGCCCGCAACGATTGAATTCCGTTATGGAAAGGACAGTGCATCATTAGAGGGTCGTTCAGATACGATTCAAACCGAGTCAAGCCATGATTTTACCGGGTGGACAACCCTTCAAAATCTTTTGTCTGACACAGAATATGTTGTTCAGGTATTTATCGATGGCAACCCAATTGGTGTTCCTGCAACATTTCGAACACTCCCTGATAGAGATGCACTTCGTGACGAAACACATAATCCTCGTGGGCTCTATAATTTTTCTTTTACATTTGGGTCCTGCGCAAATCAAAATCCACTACATGGGATTGGCCCAAGTCTGCCAACGTATACAACGTTACTTGATCAACATGCTGAAGTCGACTTTCAGATCATGAACGGAGACTGGTTGTATGAAGAACTTCGTACAACGCCGGTGACCGTATGGGCTGAGAAGCAGGGAGTTGATGTTGAACAGCTGCCAGAGGTTGTTCGTGATATGCCGTCGATTGTTGGTGTGTGGGAAAACTACAAGCTCTATCTTGATCGAGGAACAAATCTATCGAGATGGCATCGAACGGTTCCCGGTGTTTTCACATTCGATGATCATGAACTCGTCAACGATATCTGGGGTGCAGGAAGCACGGGTCGCCGGAATCGTCGCGCAGTCTTTCGAGATATAGGAACAAGAGCCTGGCTTGATTACCTTGGCTGGGCAAATCCAGCAGCTTTCCCCCATTCTGTTCATCATGGGCAGGCGACGCTGACAGCGGACAGCGATGTCCTTGTTGATCCAGAAGCAGATTTTACATCGCTTCCTCTCGACGAAATGTTGAATCTTCATGTGCATTGGGGAACACCAGAGGCTGGTGTCAATGATCTCCGCTTTGATGATGATTCATTAGGCGATCCGAATTCACGGGTCTATGAAATTCGTGAGGTGCTCGATAAACATCGAGTCCGAATTTTTCCTGTACCGGTTGCAGATGGAAAGGTTCATTATTCAATTGGTCGCCGCAGTTATGGAAGTTTCCGTGTCGCCAACTGTGAGTTTTTTCTGCTTGATACTCGTGGTGCCAGGCAGATGCACGATACAAGCCGTCCGCATCAGCCAAACCTCACCATGCTTGGAATGGACCAGCGAAAGTGGCTTATGGAAAGCATGGACAAGAGTGACGCGGACTTTTTCTTCGTAGTGTCGTCAGTTCCCTTTATGATTCCCCATAGAGGTGCTGGTGGTTTTGAGGCCGCATCAAATAAAGAAGAAGCCTGGACTGCTTTTCTTGACGAGCGCGAAAAGTTGATAGCTTTTTGGGATACGCTCAAACGACCTGTTTTCGTTATGACGGGTGACCTGCATAACAGTTTTGCCATACAGATAACGGATCGTGTCTGGGAATTCTGTTCCGGACCACACAACTCGGTGAATCATGTCCCGAGCCTTGATGAAGATGATCGACCAGCGACTGGTGTCTACAACTCTGGTGGCCAACCCTGTGACATTCGCTGGTCTACATACGTTCTCGAAGACCTTCCACGCTTGCAGCGTCTCTACCCGCACTATCTCGTTGTGCAGGTTAACAACGTGTTTAACATGCCTCAGCAACTGGGTGGCAAACGACTGGTAGCCTACCCACACCCTCAAGTGATTTTTCAGTATTATGAAGGACGGACTGGTAAAATGGTTTATGCAGAATCAGTTGTGTTGCCACGATAGAAAAATTGAGGAGTGCGTTCGCTCACACCTGTTTTCTTCGTGAGATAACACATCCTACTTTTTCTTTTTGAACAATGGACCACGCGCCTTGCCACGTGAAAGTGTGTAGGCCAGAAGGTCGAGAACTTCTTCTTCATTTAATTGATCAAGAAGTCCAGCTGGCATAAGGGACTGATTGGCTGCAAACATCTCTTCAATGTCGTCCCTCTCTATTACAGCAAACTTGGTGGCATCTTCTGGATCAGTGACAACCGTCACGTCATTTTCACTCTCACTGATAATGCGTCCTGTATACACCTTGCCCTTTACTGTCTGAATCACATGGGCCTGATACTGATCACTTACAGCCTTACTTGGAAGAACAATAGCTTCAACGAGATCTTTCATCTTGAAACGGCCTGCTGCTTGTGTCAGGTCAGGTCCAGTGGCCCCGCCGTTACCATCAAAACGATGACAGACAATACACCGAGCGGCCTCGAATGTACGTTTTCCATGTGCAAAATTACGTCGTGTCTTCATGCCTGCGTCGGTTGATGCAAGAACAGTATCAACAGTCCACTTCTGCCCTGGACCTTCCGGTTTTGGTAGCGGCGGTGGAATATATGGTTTGCGGACACCAAGCGTTTCCAGCGCAAGCTTTTCGTTTTCAGTAAATCCATTGAGACTTTCTACTTCGATATTGTCAAGAAACTTTCTGTAGCTGTTGCCACCTGTCCATGTTTGTGCCCGATTCAGCCACGTGAAATAGGCTTTGCGATCTGCATTTGTCCAGAGTTCTTTTTCATTAACAGTCCGTAGGATGTAGGCGTAATGAATCTGCAGAAGATCGGTTCGATTGTTAAGCACTCCAGTGACCGCACGACCATAGCCAGCATTACGCTTTGCAATGCGCTTAAGGTCAGCCTCATTCGGTGCAAGGTTTGTTTCACCAGAGGTCTGAGTTGATAAAAGACTTGTTAATTTTGAAACGATTCCTGGTGCTCGAACAGCCACAAGCAAACTTGATAGTGCTCTGTTGAGTTCTCGATATTCTTCCTTTATATCGTTTAAATAATTTTCTTCCGCAAATGCAGTATCTGTTTGAGACCAGGATTTCTGAAAGTTGGTAATTGCTGCTTTTTTCCATTGAGCTTTGTGAGTCGATCGCTCATTGGTCTGCCCCGGAGTCCATTCCCATGAATCATCTGATTGAATGATTACTTGCTGACCAGTTTTTTGGTGTATTCGGAGAGCCAATTTGCAGGCAGCCGGGCCGTCGATGTTCGTAAATGAGACACGGATTGTATTTGAACCCTCTTTTAAGACCGTCTTGATTGTTTCACTAACTGGGTACATCCAGTCCTTACATGACGCTACTTTTCTTCCATTCAGGAAAATATCACCACCATTGTCCGTTGATGCGACAAGATGTGCAGTATTAACGGGTTCGCTAAGAGTGAACGTTTTTTGAAAGGTCAGTTGTTCACCTGGGTGCGATTGCGCTTGATCATTTGAAGATATCCAGCGTGCTTCAGTAAAACGGGATGCAGGTGACTGGTTTTGATGTGGTCCAGCTGGAAACAGTGGCAAGAATTTTTCTGCAATTTGTTGCTTTATAGATGCTGTTGGCTGACCAAGACGAATGAAGGCGAGCTCATACGCTCGTATCAAATCAATCAGCGTATCTTTGTCGTCTTCTAAGCAATCGACACAGATTGTATCCAGAGCGGCAAGAACGGCAGGCTGTGCTGACTGTTCTGCCTGTCGTGCAACTGCAATCGATCCATTAATACACGCTACAGGGTCAAAAGAATCGAGTGCTTGTGCTTGCCATGTTTCAACTGGCTGATGTTCGAGTGCAATACGAGCTGCATATCGAATAAATCGATCAGTATGACCAAGGTGTTTCAGCGCCAGGTCAATGGCACTTGTTGGATTTTCCTGTGGTGTATGGAAGGCTTCGAGCTGTCGACGAATGTTTCGTTCAGCCGCACCGGTAGTATCTTTTGCATTAATAGGATCAGTTGATTCAGTTCCGGTGTAAGTAACACGATAGAGTTCACTCTGGCCACCACGTCCACCAACGGCAAAATAGATTGCACCATCCTTACCGATGGTCATATCGGTCAGAGGAAGTGCGTTCCGCGCCACAAATTCTTCTTTCTCTGCTGTATATGTTGAACCAGAGGGTGTCAGGTGAATGGCGTACATGGTCCCGAATGTCCAGTCACAAATATAAAAAGCTCTCTGATACTTTGCTGGAATCTTTGCACCGTACCCGAATGCAGCACCAACCGGTGAACCTGGCCCAATATCGACCATTGCTGGCAGACTATCTGGATAAGCAGCTGGCCACTTCGCTGTTCCACTTCGCCAACCAAGTTCACTTCCACTTGTTGCGTGGTTGACTCGTGTTGGTCGGTACCATGGCATACCAAAGTCCCATTCCATATCAGCGTCGTAGGCAAAGATTTCTCCATCCGCGTTAAACCCGAAGTCATACGGGTTGCGGTATCCGGCACTCCATAGTTCCCATGTCTTTCCTTCGGGGTCTGTGCTCACGATATAGCCGCCGGGTGCGAGCTTGCCCGTTGCATGACCATTGCCGTCCCACATGCGTGGTATGATCTGATCTTCATCCCAGTTGGCTGGCAATCGACTTGATCCATCGGCAGCTACTGACACACGACGCTGATTGGGTCGAATACCGGCCATTGTCTGTGGCTCAGTCACATCTGTTACGGCAAAAGGTAGTTTTGTGTGGTTACCGCAGATGATGAAGAGTTTTTTTCCATCCGGTGCGAGCAGAATGTTATGGGCACCATGTTCACCACCTGCCGCTATGTCATGCAGCTTTTCAACATGATCGGGCAGACTATCACCGTCTGAGTCGGTGAGTCGGAACAGGCCATGAAAACCACCACCATTGCAAACGGCGTAGAGACTATCGAATGCCCAAAGCAGGCCTTGTGCACCGGAGAGTTCTGCTGGCACTTTCTCGACTACTGTTTCCGTTGATCCATCAAGTGCGGCTGGAGTAATTCGCACAAGTCCCTTTTCCTGTTGGTCGCATGCGTAGAGTCGACCTTGCGGATCAGTTGTAAGCGATACCCACGACCCAAGATCATCTCGTGGAACATCAAAAAGTTTTTCAACCTGATATCCGTCAAGCACATGGAATGCGTCTTGCGTACCCTCATCTGATTGCTCTGCTGTGACAGCCGGCATGACTTCACGGTTTTGCTTCCATGTTTGCTCAGCTGCGTGAGTCTCGTGAACACTCATACAAACAGAGAAATAGAAGAACGCAGGAAAGAATCTTTGGAAACTTCGTGACGTCATAACGATTCCTTGAGATGACATGTATTTTGATGTTTTGTGTCTGTGGTGTTTTATAGAACCAGATTAAAGTCGGATCGTTTCTGTATAAAACACAAGCACTTCTTTCATAATAGGCAATACGAATCGTCACTCCTAGAAAATGAGTGAGTGTGATGGGCTAAAAATACCTGAAGATGACTCAAAAGTACCTGAACCAGATATTTTCAGAACGAAATGAAAGAACATCATCACGTGAATGCATGAGTG
>DONH01000387.1:769-11969 GCA_003509235.1 Planctomycetaceae bacterium | reverse complement strand
ACTTAAGCAGCGAGCGGGAAATCGCCTTTCTACGCGATGCCCATTGATCCGAATCAAAGCATAGTGGGTTTTGCTTATATTTTTTGTTCATAAATCCCACCTGTACTTATTTTACATGCTCAAATTACATTCCAAAACAAATACGAAGCAGAAAACATCCGCTACGAACAACACACGACTGATACGTATGAGTGTGAACCATCAGAATTTTTCCACAATATCTTGACGATATTACCGACCCCGAAGCGATGCCATCTCTTAACACAATAGAATTCTCGCGCAAAAAAAACCTAAGAGTTATTCAAAAAATTCTATTAGTACGGGGCATGACCTTGGTGCGCTGTACTCCCCGCAGGGAAAAGTCGTTACAAAAGCAGTATTTGGCTATCCGGAAGGAGCCGTTGATCTTGGCACACACACATCAAAAAAGGCTATTATCCCAATCACGATCGAATGTGCGCCCCTTGGGAAAAAAGTTTTTCATCGAACTACGGAATGGCTCGTACACTATGCCATCCGTCCGAACTGCAACCGAATGGCTTTTTGTGTAATTCAAAAGAAATTTTTCGTAATCGGAGTAATCTTTTGGGCTTGCCCCGACGTGCTGGAGAAACTGTATGAAATCAGGAAAATTCGTTGTACTCGAGGGAGTTGATGGATCTGGAAAGTCCTCACAGGCAACGGCTCTTGCTGAGTGGTTGGAACACGCGGGGTGCCGGGTTGTCTCTTGCCATGACCCAGGTTCGACACCGTTGGGGGATGCCGTACGAGACGTTTTGCTACACCGCAAAGAACTCCGTCTGGATCCTGAGGCTGAGATGTTTCTCTACATGGCATCTCGGGCTCAATTAGTTCGAGAAGTGATCCAGCCTGCCTTGCGAAACGGCGACTGGGTCGTATCCGATCGTTTTCTCATGAGTAACATTGTCTATCAGGGACATGCTGGAGGCCTTGATATTGAAGCCATTCGAGAGGCTGGGGAAATCGCGACATGTGGCATTCAGCCTGATCTCACACTCGTTCTTGATATTGATCTCGATACGGCATCAGTCAGGATGAATCGTCCTTTGGATCGTCTCGAAAGCCGAGGGGAGGACTACCATCAAAAAGTACGAAATGGGTACCACATTGAAGCCCAATCGGAGGACGCAGTTCTTATTGATGCAACAGCGGACACTGACAAAGTGCGAACAGAAATCATTGCTGTGACCCAATCTACATTTTCTAACGTCCTCAACTGCTCATTGAATTCGTAATACCCTTACTGTATGACAGGAAACCAGGAAGAGAGACTCATTCAATGTCTTGGGAAGGAATTAAGGGGCACGATCAAATAGCTAATCGTTTTTCATCGGCGGAGGCAGCGGGGCGCATTGCAGGAAGCTATTTATTCATTGGGCAAGAGGGTATCGGTAAAGCTACATTTGCAAAATCGCTCACCATGGCTCTAGCGTGTGAAGATTTAGAGAACAGTCTTACCGCTTGCCGCAAGTGCAACTCCTGTATTCAAGCACTTGCCGGAACGCATCCCGATATTGACGTCGTAAAGAAACCTGCCGAACGAACCATGATTCCTCTCGAATCTTTGATTGGTTCTCCTGACCAACGACTGCGTGCGGGCCTGTGCTGGCGGCTTCTTTTGAAGCCGCAGCTTGCGCAAAGAAAATTTGCGGTTCTCCTCGACGCAGATCATCTTTCCGAAGAGGCCGCTAATTGCCTGCTGAAAACACTCGAGGAGCCGCCTCCAGGAGCCGTCATCATTCTGGTAGGAACAACTCTTGAGAGACAGCTACCAACTATACGATCTCGATGCCAAGTTATACGTTTTGCACCTCTAGCCGATGATATTATCAAGCACGTTATTCAAAGAGAACAACAGCAAAAAGGTCAAGACTTAACGGACTTGACGTTGAATGAAATTGCTCGCATTGCTCAGGGGAGCCTCTCAAAAGCAAGACTCTTTCTTGACGAGGAACTCACATCATTCCGAACAAAACTTTTCAAAATGCTCTCGGAAAAGCCTCTTCGTGGAGTTGATCTCACACGTGAAACAATCGGCATCGTAGAAGCCGTGGGAAAGGAACCGTCTCTTCGACGAACGCGACTACGCCTTGTTCTGGACTTATCAATTGGTTTTTTCAGGACAAAGCTACATGTAATTCATGGTCTTTCTTGTCCCGCAGACGACATTCTTGAATCAACCATTCATGCATGGAGTGCATCACCTGAGGAAATAACACAATGCCTCGAGTATTCGTTAGATGCGCGGCAGAGTGTGGATCGAAATGCGAACTTAGGCATTCTGGTTGATGCCTGGACAGCAAAGCTTGAGCGTGCGTAACACACAAAAAGACCCTCTCTCCTACCTGAGTTGCCTTGCTTCACTGGGGATCGTCTTTGATTGTGAAATTTTATCGATTTTCTGAGTGATAATCATTTTTCCGATCATTTCTGTCGATCCAATCCTACAGGCGGTGGCGTAATCGCTACTGATTAAAAGGTTGTCACTCTGGCACCACACGTGGTACCGGTGATTTGAGGATTGACGGGTATGTCACAGAAGCAAGCTTGCGCTATTTTCGCGACGTCGTTCTTGGCCGGACTCCTTGTCACGGCTGTGATTTTTCAACCGTTCAACATTGCACCAACGACAACGCCTTACTTCGGGTTTCCTGATGAGTCAGCAGATCTGATTGGTCAAAACAAGCCGATTGTTTTGAGACCCGGTATGGCCTCCCAATTCTCACCACCACAGGTTGCTGAGGTACTCGATTTTTCTAGCTCACCAAATGAATTAGCAGAGTCTGCAGACTCTTTTAGTGAGACGATCCGAGAAAACCTTCTACCGCTTGGTGAAATACCAGCAACCACTATCAGCTTTCCTCAAGCCGTGATGCTTTCCACTGAAGAGGTTCTCTCTCTGGAGAATCTTGCGAGGCGGGCTGATAACGGCTCTGTTTCTGTTACTGCATTTGATGGAATTCCTGCTTCTGAAACAACAGAGCAAGCAACAGATTCACTCAAACCATTTGGAATTGATAAGCCGACAGACGACTCCAGCAAACAACTTGTACGATCATCAATCGAAGACTCGAGTGAAAAAGAAACTCAGCCTGTTCTGAACGATATGACAAGCAAATCTGAAGCGAAAGGGGCGGCCATTGGCACGTCAGACGCTGCTGAAAAACCAAAATCATTGGCTTCAAATGATGGTTCAACACGTCTGGAAACAAAACATCGTTATCCCACACCGCGGCCCACGGCCGAGTGTCCACCTCAGATGCCCCCAGAGACACAAGGCCATGTGACTGCCACCACGAATGTCGACTCACCAGACTCACTGCGATCACTTGTTTCCCGCACTCAAACGATTCCGGAGAATCAACCAGAAACTGAAGACAAGAGCACCGATCCGCCTTCAGCGTCTTCCCGAGGACAATCTGACGCAGTCGTAAAGGGACTCCAAGCAGCCGCTGTCGCGCTCGACAAAGTAGAGAAGAAAGTTCCTGTGCAAAGTCTTTTGACACGGACTTTGGGGCAATCATCCACACAAATCTCCTCTGCTGAGGCTTCTAGCAACAAGATGACCTATCCTTCCAAGTCAGAGACGAATTTTCCATTCTCTTCAGTCAATACGAAGCAAAGACTCCAACCGGTTTCAGCAGAATCAGCGAAGGCACTCACGTCTCTACCCAAACCAAAGCGTTGGGGGAAAAATGCTGACGTGCGTCTTACCCCGCGTTACGCTCGACCCCATACAGAAAACGCTCCAGCGCCTCCGCTCCAGCTTGAGCAGGCAGGAACCCCCCTTGCGAGTAATCCAAAGAAAGCGAATTCTGACCAGCACCTGTCGGCTGATAAATCTTGGGTCGATCTCGACGAAGGAACTTGGTCAGAGGCCACCACAAGCACGAAAATAAATTCTCCGGCACCATCGGATACACCACGGGAAAGAATTGTTAAACGGCTGTCTGCGGAACGCAAAGCAACAGCCTTACCGCCACCACCGAATGCACCATTGCCCGCTTCCGATCCTCTTATTCATACAAAGGGGAATTCGTCTACCGAACCTCCGCCAGAGCCAACAATAAAACGAATTATTGAGAGATTAAGGCCGGGAGAACGCTTACGCGACCGGATTGGTCAAAACATCAAGCGATTTGAGACCACCACGCTAGCAACTGCAACATCACCAATAACAGCATGGCCGCCACCAGAAGAACTCTTGAAAAAACTTGATGAACTGGCCGCGGATGGCCCTCCGCGGCCATCGTCATATAAAGACATTCGTAAATGGGTGGACCAAACAAAATCTTCTCTTTCCAATATTATGACAACTCGTGGTCCACACGATCCTCAGGCGATACCGGCCCTCATCAGTCTGGACCAATGCTTCGATGATGCGATGGTCCTGGCTGATTCTCTTTCTGATACCAATCGTGCGACCCAGATTCGTCGAGCGGCTTTTGCTGTTAAACGCCGCGCAAAAACATGGCATGCGGCTGCGATACTTACCGAATGGATTACAGAGAAAACAGCTGATGAAAGAAAAACACTGGATGACATCTCTTCCCTTCTTGCATCACTCGAAAACTTCGAAGTGAATTCAGATGCCGGACATGCTACTGAAGTCCGCAAGGCTCTTTCAGCAGTAGAAAGGTCAGAGTTATTGCAAACTGAAACACTGAGACAGGCTGTTATTCATCACTATGCTGCACCAAATTTTCGAGTTGCTCTAAATGAAGTGTTTCTCACAAGGCTGATGCCTGAATCGCCAAGCCGAACCGAAAAAGTACGGGATGTCATTCTCGGAAAACCTGTTCGAGGTCGACGCGTGGTTGAACAAATAACATCTGTCGACCTGACTCCAGATGCTGATGAAATCTGCTTTGACCTTACCGTCGATGGCCAAGTTTCGACCTATGCAATCACTGAAACTGGGCCAATAGCGCTTACCTCAAGAGGATCGGGGCAATTCACCGTCAAGAAACCAATAAAAATTTGTAGTGAAGGTCTCGTTATACATCGATCGGTAGCTTCCGCGTCAAACCGTGCTCGCCTCATGAATGTTTCTACAAGTTTCGACTCTGTGCCACTCATGGGCTCTTTGCTGCGAACACTTGCTCGCAATCAACACGCAGACAGTCTTCCAGAAGCAAATCGAGAAGTCGCTCAAAAAATCGTCTGGCAATCATGTCGGGAGACTGATCGGGAGGCAGGGGAAAAATTTGCGGCACTTTCAGACCAGATTGAAAACAGCTTCTGGCAGCCTTTAGTACGACTTGGCCTCAGTCCGACTCCATTCATGGAGACAACGGAAGACAGGGCTACACTTCGGTTGCGACTCAATGCTGACACCCAGTTGGCAGCTCACACCCCTCGGCCTCGTGAGCCAGACGGAGCACTCTTTGGCTATCAAGTTCATGAATCAACTATCAATAATGCTTGCGAGAGACTCGGGATTCAGGGCCAACGACTTGCACTGGAAGAACTCTTTATTCACGTACAACAACAGTTGGGTTTGGAACAAAAGATCCCAGAAGATCTACCGGAAGGTGTCTCCGTTGCATTTGAACAAATTGAACCAATTCGTGTTGATTTTGACCAAGGACTTATCCAGGTAAAACTCTCTATCGATGCTCTCGAGAGTGGTCGGCGAAACTGGTATGACGTTATTGGCGGCGTTACGTATAAGCCCGTCGCATCTGGAAACACTATTGTTCTCAAGCGAGAGGGACCAATTCGTATCAGTGGACCCGGACATCGAGGACGGATTGAATTCACCTTGAGAACAATATTTGGGAAAATTTTCCCAAAAGAAAGACCCGTACCTATAGTACCCAAAAAAATTACTGAACATCCTCGACTCCAAGATCTCACCACCTTGCAAGCGATTAGCTGGGACGGCTGGGTTGCAATCGCTCTCGGCGATACTCCACAACTCCAGACGGCAGAAAATCAGGAAGAACAGCCTGCCGCCATCCGTTAGGGGGCAACTCGTGACCACTCCTCGTACATATGTAATGTGGACGGGTTGCAAACAAGGCCAGCACCTCTGACAATTTAGGGATTGTCATCTGTTCCCAAACGCTTTTTCCGAAAGGACTTCGCCGTGTCAAACCAGTCCGAATCATTCCGAACAGAATCTGACAGTATCGGAGAAGTTCGAGTTCCTTCAGACCGTTACTGGGGTGCTCAAACTGAACGTTCGCGTGACAACTTCAAAATTGGTGTAGAACGCTTTCAATGGGGGCGTGCTGTGAAACGTGCCCTTGGCGTGCTGAAAAAATCAGCCGCGATGGCAAATGGTGAACTTGGACAACTACCAAAAGAAAAAGTTGATCTCATCGTCCAGGCATCCAATGAAGTTATTAACGGCTCGCTTGATGATCATTTCCCACTTGTTGTATTCCAAACTGGTAGCGGCACACAATCCAACATGAATGCAAATGAGGTTATCTCAAATCGAGCGATAGAGATTGCCGGTGGAGATATGGGGTCAAAAAAACCAATTCATCCTAATGATGATGTGAATCGTGGACAATCTTCAAATGACACGTTCCCAACGGCAATGCATATTGCAGCCGTAGACGTAATTCATAGCCGTCTGATCCCGGCTGTTCAATTATTACGAGATGTATTCGCTGATCTTGAACAGCGTTACGGTGCGATTGTAAAGATTGGACGAACTCATCTACAGGACGCAACTCCAATCACACTGGGTCAAGAGATCTCGAGTTGGCGCACTCAACTGGATGAAAGAATTCTGGGACTAGAACGTGCTTTACCGGGCCTCTACGAACTGGCGATTGGGGGAACTGCCGTTGGAACAGGTCTCAACGCCCACCCTGATTTCGGCGAAAAGGCCGCGGCTTTCATTTCAAGGGAAACTGACCACCCCTTCATCTCTGCATCAAATAAATTTGCAGCTCTTGCTGCCCATGACGCACTTGTAGAAGTGAGTGCAGCTGAACGTGGACTTGCAATGGCTCTTCTGAAAATTGCCAACGACATCCGCTGGTTAGCAAGTGGCCCTCGCTGCGGCATTGGTGAAATTGCTATACCCGAGAATGAACCTGGAAGCTCAATTATGCCTGGAAAAGTAAACCCGACTCAATGCGAAGCATTGACTATGGTTTGTGCTCAGGTTTTCGGTAACGATGCAACCGTAGCCTTTGCTGGAAGCCAAGGAAACTTTCAACTGAATGTATACAAGCCAGTGATGCTTCATAATGTATTGGAAAGTGCTGATCTACTTGCAGATGGCTGCGACTCAATGCGTGTTCATTGCGCAACTGGAATAACACCGAATCCAGATCGCATCGAACAACACCTCAATGATTCGCTTATGCTCGTAACAGCACTCAATACACACATCGGGTATGAAAACTCTGCGAAGATTGCAAAAAAGGCTCACGCTGATGGAACAAGCCTGAAAGAAGCGGCGGTTGCACTTGGTCTTGTTACTCCGGAGCAATATGACAAGTGGGTTGTACCAGTTGAAATGACACGCCCACTTTCACTTTGATCCTTTAACGGCTTTTATTCTCATCCCGATCGGAAAGTCAAAACTGCGGACCCCTACCTCACTGCTGGGAAGGCAAACGGTCCACAGATTCATCGTGAACTATCTGAACACGTATCTCTCCTCGACACTCTCGAAGCCGGCCCGGTAGATTATTGATCTTCAGAAAGAGTGGGCCGGTGTGACCCGGCATAATATTTATTTCGGCACCTTCGCCGATTAATTCAAAGTGAGATTGAGGCCCTTTGTTGACCCATTGCGCTGCAAGAAGCCGCCCCAGTGGCTTGCCACGATACCAGTCAAACGAGATGCCATCGGCTGTACTTCGAAGATCCAACTGACCATCTCCACCTTGAACAGTGCCAACTGAGCAGAACCCCGTAGCCTTAAGCCGGTATCGTTGGCCAGCCTCCAGACGCCAACCCGGATTCTGCCAGCCACGATTAGCAGCGACAGAACTTGTGAGCCACTTATCTGCAACGGGGCCTCCCTGAGACCAATCGATAACCATCAAGTCCGTGTCGTATCCGTAATCCAGTTCGGAAATAAAGGCATTAAAGTCACGGCTTCCCACACTTGGTTTCCAACCCGCATGCGTAGTTAAGCGGTGTGTCATTCGCTCGTCAAATGGGCCTTGCTCCATTGCAACAAACGCCTTTTGGTACCGCGGATGCGTCGCTAGGAAAGCCACCACCGACCACGCTAGTGCGTAGGAATTAATTGTGCCATGACGCGTCGGACGAAGCTTAAATACATCCTGGATTTCCATTGCTTGACCTGTATTGCAAAGGCGACGAATTGTCTCAATACGACCAAGCTGCTCGACTTCATTCGGTGAGGATGGTATCGGCGCGTGCTCAAATACCTTTTCTTCATTCACCAGCCGATGTGTTGCCAACCACTCTGCTATGCCTTCGGTATACCAGGCAGGTGCACTCATTTTCAGTAAGGTCGCCGTAAATGCATGAACACCTTCATGCAACATAAGATGGCGTCGATATGCTGGATTTGACTGATCAACAAACCAAAACCGGTAGTGATCACAATACCCATTTGTGAAATCAGGAATTGAATCGGGTAGCAAGCCGGCCTCCCGAAATCGCTCTCGATCAACAATCAAACAAGCACAGACCTTCCAGTCTGAAACAACTGATAATGGAACGCTGTAGTGGTCTGCCCAGACATTAACAGCCTCATCAAAGACTTCTGGCAATTCTTCTATGTCATCACCAGCACGACGAGGACGGTCTGTAATCAAAACCAGATGATCACTCTCAAAAACCTGTAAACCTGCAAGTCGCGATCGATGAATAAGATCTTTCCATTCGAAATTTACGGGATGAAAATATAACTTCGCATGATCCACTTGTTGTTCACCTGCCAGAACATACGCTGGGAGAAACAGAAGAGTAAGAAACACGAGGACGGCGGCCTGCTGCATCAAGCAGCATTTCATTGAAGAGCATGTCCGAGACGATTTTCGGCGAACTATAAACGATAGAGCTCCTTCCAACCGGAAATGCTCCCAGAATCTTCCAGCACGCAAGAACCACCTCCAAGCGGGAGAAATAGGGTGACTGTTGAAGGGAATATATGTTAATTTTCATAAAGGGGGCAGCATTAAAAGGATTTTCCGGCGCGAGCAGCTGTGTTTTGCCGAAAAACAGAAGAAGCGGTTTATGTCTGTTTGATTATTCCCAATGCCTTTACCCTCCAGCTGCAGTGGATCATGCTAAAAATCATTTCGCAAAACACATCTGCAATTTCAGTAGCCGGTCGTTGTCACGACTGGTTTATTTATTTTTGTTGTTCACTGATTAGTACGACAGCTTTCGCCCAGCAGGTGATTGTCGTACCAGGCACAGCCCACATACCAGTAAATCGCATCCAAGCGCCTGGATATATTCCACCACCACCAACGGTCCGTCGACCTTGGTGGTTTACCGTCCAGACAGTTTCTGGTCCTGGAGCTGTCATGCCGGTACCGCGAGTAACACATTACCGCCCCCAAGTCTTCCGATTTCCAGCCCAAGCGTCAGTCCTTGCTGGTAAACCAATCACTCCACCAACGAGTACCTTTCCTTCACAATGGGCTTCAGCGCCGCCGATAACACCATCAGCCCCAGTTGCTCAAAAGACTGAATTGACGCCACCATCTTCCTGGGCTCCGAGCGTTGGTTCGCCACCTCCACAAACAAGGCAAGAACCACAAAAACCGCTGCCGCCCCCAGCACCGCTGAAACAAGCATCCCCTTCTTCGGCAACACAACCACCACCTTCAGGCAATTGGGCGACAATTGCGATTGATGCGAGTGAACCTCAGCCCAATGCTTTGGCAGTCACAATTCCAGCTGAACCGGGCCTTCTGGCGGCACAGCCTCAACAAAATGTCCCTCAGAAGTTTACAGCATCCGCACAACCTGTGAGCATCCCTCAACCACCAGCACCCGCACCCACCGCCTCAGTTTCCTGGTGGCGATGCATTGGCGTCACAGATGGTGATACGTTCACCTGCCTTGATACGGCTGGGAAGCAACAAAAAGTTCGTATTTCTAAAATTGATGCGCCTGAACTTGGTCAACCGTACGGACGTGACGCACGAGACACACTTGCAGAGTTAGTATTTGGCAAATCACTTGCTGTTGTCCCAATTAGTAGTACTGCGGACGGACTCGTGATTTGTAAAGTCTCTGTGGACGGGAAAGATATTGGGCGTGAGATGGTGGTTGCAGGTGCAGCATGGACTCTACCGCAATCAGAGAGTTCACTTACCAAGGACCAGCAAGATGCCCAAAATGCCAAACGAGGCATCTGGTCAGGGGCTTCACCGACACCACCGTGGGAATACCGAAAAGCGGCTGTGGCACCCTGGCAGCAAGCTGCGTAGGTTTATTCGTGCTCACTTGTAATTAATGGCTGACCATCTTCTAGTATATCAACATGGAGCATCATGGGGTTACAGCAAATTGGGCAATCTTCAACATAGTCTTGATGAAGCCCTTCAGTTACGTCGATTGGCACGACTATCTCCTCACCGCATGAATCACAGATATAGTGTGCCTCTACCTCTGCAGGTTGCATATCGTGCCGATTCGCGCTCAAACGTAAACGACTCACTTGCAAATGCTCATCCATCTTGTGTTTCATGCCTCTACTCCTCAAGAAGAAGACTTCCTAAAAACCGGAAACAGTAAATCCCGCCTCAAATAATACTCACTGCCATTTAAAAGCGTAGGCTATCCAACAAATAAAAATCAGACAGAGGCAGCCAAAAAACACTCAATCAACACACACGAATATTGGCTGTACAAGATCGACCGACGAATCAAGGCTTTTAAATCCTTAGAAAGACATTGTCCGCTTTACTACCAAAAATGGCTGCGTGTCTGTCCAGTTGGAATTCGGCTTGAGTGCACGATTTTGGACACTCCGTCTAAAGACACATATGCTGGCATGAAAACAGTTTCAATAACCTGATGTACGTCTAGGCCGTAGATATCGATATTGTTTTTTCGACACTCATTAAATGAGAGAAGACTTATTAGAGTTGTTACAAAACAAATGTAGTCTCTCGTTGCAACAACAATTTTGAAAAGAAAGAGCGGGCGACCGGGTTCGAACCGGCGACAACCAGCTTGGGAAGCTAGTGCTCTACCAACTGAGCTACGCCCGCAA
>DONH01000387.1:0-465 GCA_003509235.1 Planctomycetaceae bacterium | reverse complement strand
ACCAACTGAGCTACGCCCGCAAAAATCACATAAAAATTTCAGCCTGTACCTTACACCAAACCAAGGAGTAATTTCATAGGTACAATATGAGAACGGTAACAGGCTCGCTTCTTCCTACAAGACTGCTTCAGCAGTTCTCATCTATTTGTAATTCAAACAGGAATCAGTGATGGCAGATAAACCAGACCACGTAGAGAACAGAAACACTTCCCTGCCACAAGATGAAAATCTGAAAGCAGAAGCACACCAGAGCGAATCGATCGTGACTGATCTATCCCAGCAGTCCAAGAAGCCGCACTTCCGCGTTCTGGGAATAGTGTTATCTGCAGTCACCCTCATTGCGTGTGTAGTCGTTACATTGCTACCTCAGTGGCTCGTCTCCGCAAGTGGTGTCCGTCAACTCATCGTCCGATCAGTACCGAATTTAAGAGGCGATGTTTTTGTCGGCGCAGCATCAATCGGCTG
>DONH01000482.1 GCA_003509235.1 Planctomycetaceae bacterium | reverse complement strand
AGATCGATTTCGCGAGTGCAGTCACGTCGCCACGTTGGAGCGAGCCAGCGTGTCACATCATCCCCTGACTCCTGTTTAACAAAACCAAGAGACTGAAGGATCTCCCGTTGGCGCTGATGAGGAATTGAAACACCTAGAACCTGTTCTACGCGATGCATACGTAAATCAATTGTGGCCTGCCTTGAATTGAGGCTTCCTGCCTGAATCGCTGGAGCGGCAAAAGTACCACCAGCAAGGTTACGAATGAGTTCTACCGCCCTGCAACTTGCCCATTCCACAGCAGAAGGGTCAGGGCCACGTTCAAATCGATATGACGAAGGACTTCCCAAAACCAACGCACGAGCAGCGGACCGTACTGGCAAGGGAGCAAACTGGGCCGACTCGATTAACACATCTGTTGTTTCGAGTGATATTTCAGTCTCAGCACCTCCCATCACTCCTGCAATAGCCAGCGACTGCTTCGAGTCAGAGATGACACACATCTCGGATGTAAGTTTGTATTCCTTGTGGTTGATTGCTACGAAGGATTCTCCTTCCTTAGCCCGTCGAACAATGATTTTTTCACCGTTTAACCTATTAAGATCAAAGGCATGCAAAGGCTGGCCACACTCAAGCATGACGTAATTTGTAACATCGACAACATTATTAACACTGGCAACACCAACGGCCTCAAGGCGACGGACGAGCCAATCCGGACTTGGGCCTACGGTAACGCCTCGGATAAGTCGTGCCGAATAGAAAGGGCACATATCTGTTGATTCGATCGCTACTGAAAAAGAATGAGGAAGCTCTCCACCTCCGACAGAAGCCGCCGGAATCTTCAACAGATGTTGGAACAAAACGGAAACTTCTCGTGCGACCCCTATGTGACCAAGACAATCTGGCCGATTGCTTGTCACTTCTAGATCAACGGCTATGTCATCATGCACCATCTTTGTTGACTCATGATTCAGTCCTGAAAGGAGAAGCCGCTCCGTCAAAGCATCAACCTCTGGCAGATCAACATAATCAGCAAGCCAATCTAAGGACACAATCATGCCTGCCCCCGATCATGAAACTGCTCAAGAAACCGAATATCGTTTCGATAAAAATCGCGGATATCAGCCACGCCAAAACGCCTAGCAGCAATTCGCTCTACACCTAAGCCAAAGGCAAATCCACAAACCTCATCTGGGTCGTAGCCGACGGATTGCAGAACCGATGGATCGACCATGCCTGCCCCACCCATCTCGATCCATCGGCCATTCCACTCCATATCAACTTCAACACTTGGCTCAGTGAAAGGAAAGAAAGAAGGACGAAACCGAACACGAACGTCACCTCCAAGAAAGCTTGAGGCAAAGGAACGAAGCACACTTTTTAGATGAGCCATTGTTGCGCCGGGCTCGATAAGAAGACCTTCAACTTGATGGAACATTGGATAATGTGTTGCGTCAGCTGTATCCGGACGATAGACACGACCGAGTGAAACAATTCGAAGCGGTGGTTTTCTTTGCTCCATCACGCGTATCTGTACGGTACTCGTTTGTGAACGCAAAAGAAGCGGACGATCAGTGTTTGCCACGGCAATGTAGAAATTATCAAGTGGATCACGAGCAGGATGCTCATTGGGAATTGCCAGTGCCTCAAAGTTGTGCCATTGGTCCTCAACTTCAGGGCCATCCACAGCCTCAAACCCAAGATTGGCCATGATTGAGGAGACTCGGCGGATTGTCTGAGTGATTGGATGCACATGACCAAAGCGAATAGGTCTTCCCGGCAAAGTGACATCGACCTGCTCGACACCCTCGGAGCTCTTTGATAGTGAAGCAACTCGCTGAGAGGCCTGAAGGAATAATGCTTCGACCGACTTTTTCACGGCGTTAAACTGCTGACCACCTACTGGCTTGTCTTCACGGTCGAGTTTGCCAAGCCCTTTCTGAACTGCCTTCAGACGTCCGTTTTTAGCCCCTAGGAAAGCGACGCGGGCAGTTTCAAGGCCCTCCATGTCAACTGCGTCTACGAGGGCTCTTTCTGCCTCAGAGCGCAATTCCTCAAGGTCGGCGACAAAAGCATCGAGATTGAGATTTGTCACGAGCGGCAAACCGTAGTGAGGAATTTCAAACAGTGGATAGGCGGACTATGCGACAACCGCTTCCGGCAAGCCAAGACCCTCTCGGACCTGACCGACAACAACATCGAACCCAGTTGGATCAAGAACTGCCATCTCAGCTAATGTTCGGCGGTCAAGCTCACAACCGATTTTTTCGAGCCCGGCGATAAATTGACTGTAACGCAAACCACGCTCACGACACGCTGCGTTAATTCTGATAATCCACAGGCGTCGAAAGTCTCGTTTTCGGCGGCGACGATCTCGTTTGGCAAATACACCCGCTCGAATTATAGATTCTTTTGCAGTACGCAATAGACGGCGACGTCCGCCAACTGATCCCTTGACTCGCTTCAGCAATCGCCGCTTTGCACGCAACCGTGGGACGGCATTTTTAGTTCGCATCGGAAAACCTTCTCAACTTTCAGAATCTCTTAATACCTCGGGGATTAGCGTCTCGTAAAAGATACAACCTAGACGAGACGACCTTACATGACTGTTAGTAGCTATTTGAAGCGAGTGCCTCAACGATATTTGGCGTATCCGACTTATCCAAAACGCCGGTACCACGAAGATTTCGTTTTCTTTTCGCTGACACACGAACCTGAAGGTGACTCGTCCCACTACGACGGTGCTTCACTTTCCCTTTCGCCGTCACTCGAAACCTTTTCTTCGTTCCTTTGTGTGTTTTTTGTTTTGGCATGGCTTCTATTTCTCTTACTTCTTGTTTTTCTGATTGTACCGTCCGCTGAAAAAGCTCACTGCTTACTATCAGCGGAAAACATGAATGCTTACTTCGGGGCTATCGTACAGATAAGCCTGCGTCCAGTCTGTTGGGGTGGCGATTCTACTTTACCAATCTCTTCAAGTTGTTCGATGACATGCCGCATGATTCTCTGCCCCTCATCAATATGAGCCATTTCTCGCCCACGGAAAATTACTGAAACAGTTACCTTATCTTTGTGACCCAGGAAGGTTCGGGCCTTATTAATTTTAAATTCAATATCATGTTCGCCTGTCTTTGGGCGAAGCCTAATTTCCTTGAGTTTTGTTTGATGAACGTGGGTCTTATGCTGCTTTTTCTTTTGTTGATACTTAAATTTTCCATAGTCCATGATCCTGCATACAGGCGGACGTTCATTTGGGGCTACTTCAACTAAATCGAGACCCGCCGTCCGTGCTTCGGACAACGCATCATCGGTTGGAATAATTCCCAGTTGAGCTCCGTCTGCAGATATCACACGGACCGGGGAAATCCGAATTTGTTCATTGATGCGTTGCTGTTTCTCGATGGCCAAAAACTCCAAACCCATGACGGCTGTTGCCTGGCGGGCTGGACATTTCCACGCACCCTACACCACGGCAAAGCTCCTTTTCTTGTACTCTCAGGAACCAGCGATGCAAAGCAGCGACTTCGAGCCTGGCACATATCGTTTGGGCCAAGGGTTCCACTCGGAGAGTCCTAGTATTCCAGCATCGATAGGGGGTAGTCAAGCGGTGCCGCTATGATTCGAGGCCTGGGAGGTCTACCTGCAAGAAATTCTATTCAAGAGTGAGATCGACCCCCTCAATATACTGCCGGTCCGCCCCTGAAAACCGTGCCATATGACGTGATTCAACCACAAACGCAAGGCTGAGCCGTCGGCCTTCGACAGTTCTCAGATGGTAGTGAATCCAATGAAACGGCAAATCTTCAGCCTCACCAACAGAAGCAACCCGCATGATCGTTGTCCCGTCATCGCGACTATACGTTGACGCGGACACCAGATGCCCAAATTGATCGCCAAGAGTCTTCTCTATGTCATTTTCAAAATCCGAAAGCGTGAGAACTTCTGACTGCAGAGGGAGTGGAGTCAGGGTTACCTGGCCAACCAATGCACCTTGGTCGACGAACCGCATCATGAGATATTCACTGCCAGCTTCTATTATTTTCCAATTGTTTTCGTAGACAACGTCGTATCGATCATAAGCGTCAGAGATCCAGCGAAACCCAGGCTTCCCGGGACCACGTCGAGACCTGCCATATCCAGACATACCACCATTTGAACTGGTAGCAACAACTCGTGGCTGTAGTGTTGTCTGAGAACGACAGGACATTTTTATCACTGCCTCCGCATCAATCCCGGGGGCCGTATAGGATACATCTCGTGATTCCTTAATCACAACCTGAAGCATCGACACCCTGCCGGCTGAATTGTCTCCCGTTATCCAGTCATAATCACCCTCGACTGTGATCGATGTAGCTGCTCCATTGATTGCCCCTTCCATGCTCCCCTGAATGTGTACCGCCGTACTCTTGGCAGTGCGATCTATTATTGTCGCCTCCAAGCCACCAGAATGAACCGTATCGATACAGAGTAAATCTGGAATCACATCCTGATTAAGCTCCCATTGTGTTCCACGAGCCTGGTGACTTGGTGGCACCAAAGCGGCAAGATAGACGGGATCAAATGCTACCGTTAGCAAATCGGCTTCGGGCTGCGTAAGAAATCCTTCGTGAAACCAAAAGTCGAGGCCCTTATCATGCTTACACACATGGATATCAGTTACGCCCTGAGGAAGTTGTGTGTTGACAAAATCCCCTCCAATAGCAGCGTTTGCAGTGGCGTGTTCGTAGTGCCTGACTATTGCGGAACTCTGTTCTGAACCATCAGGATCCACCTTGTTTCGATAGATGAGGTTCGAATGAGCGTGAACCGGTTGCTCGATGATCTCTAACGAGCCCGATCGCAGATCATTCCCCACTGGAAACTTCAACTTTCCAGTCACTGAAAGCTCAATTTCAAAGATCGAGGACGTATCGCGGGACACCCCCTGCTCACCCGCCAAAATGAGGACTGGCCAGCAATCAATAAAACAACAGAGCCCAACGAAAGCGTGAAAAACAATGCGTATCAGACGATAATTTGCCGACGTAAGTTGCCCAGAGCCAGGAGCCTCCAAACACTGATTCATAAAAAACATGTCCCTGTTACTCACCTGCGAAAAATCCAGCCTTCTGTAGGCAATCGGTTCCCCGCCGGTGATCTCTACAACGAACCCAAACTAGACCGCAGATTAAGGAAACCTGGGGGTTCGAGACACAAAAATGGCCCCGTGACCAAGGATCGGGCGAACTCCTCAACAACACCCGTAAGACATTTCTGCTGGACAGATTCGAATAGGACAATTAGAATACCCATAAATACTAAGTGTCTAATTGGAAAAAACCCTTTATTTTGGCCATTTAATGAAAAATATATACTTTGACTGAAAACACCCTGCCCTGCGAAAGAAATCCGTAACCCGTTTGTGGTCAACTACTTGCGTGCAATCCCGAGCTCATATCGAACTGTCATAATCCGAACTTTTCTTGATTTTTTAAATTATTTGCTGTTTCAGCAAACCATCTGTCCCATTGCGGCGTATAACATAAGCGTCCGCAATCGAAGGTGTGGTGGGGATCAAGGATGATTCCAAGCGTGGACGCAGGATTGGTTTCATTGCCTGTTTTGGGGATGTGATACTGCTTCGAGTACTTCGGCGATAACGTGAATGAGCGTAGGGGTGAATTCACGTCGTGGTCAAAGAAACTCAAAGCACTGAGCATTTCTTCCATGGAGGAGTTTCATGCGTTCCAACATCTTTAAAGACGATACCTATTCGTTTATTCGTATTCACGACGACAATACATGCGCTGGCGGGGCCCAGCCCACCCAATCATGCGGCACCATTTCTTCAGATGAGAAAGTTCTGTCGATAGAAGATCTTGCCCGGCAATTCAATGTTTCAACAAAGACTATTTCTCGCTGGCGAGATCATGGACTTGTAGCACAACGCGTTGTCATTAATGGGCGCAAACGTGTTGGTTTTCTTGCCAGTGCTGTTGACCGGTTTGTCCATGAGAACCCAGCTAGAATCCGAAGAGGAAGTCGATTCAGTCAGTTAAGCGGTGACGAACATGACAAACTTATCGGGTGGGCTCGTCGTCTTGCATCAGCAGGCGCCTGCCCTGCTGATGTGCATCGACGCATAGCAAATCGTCTTAATCGAAGCGTCGAAACAATTCGATACACGATTAAACGATACGATCAAGATCACCCCGAATCAGCAGTCTTCCCAAATGCTGATGGCAAACTACGGCCTGAAAGCTGTGCACGTATTTTCCGCCATTACCAACAGGGAGAGTCTGTAGAGTCAATTGCCCGTCGATACCATAGAAGTCGAGCGAGTATCTATCGCATTGTTCTCGCCCAACGAGCTACGGCAATCTCTCAACTACCAATTGACTACATGCCGAATGCCCTCTTTGCCAGAAAAAGTGCTGAGAGAGTTGTCTTTCAGCCGTTTCCAGAAAATGTCAATGCCCCCAAACGAGTCAGACGACCAACAGGGTTGCCTGCGTATCTTGCAAGCCTTTACGAAGTACCTTTACTCACACGGGAGCAAGAAGTCTGGTTATTTAGAAAGTTTAATTACCTGAAATACAAGGCATCACTTCTACGCGAGCAGTTGCAGCCAGAGCGGCCAAGTGGACGATTGATGGATCAAATCGAGCTTCTCTACCAAGAAATCGTTGAACTTAAAAACAAGATTGTACGATCGAATCTTCGGCTTGTTGTCTCAATCGCAAAGCGACGTGTATCGGCTTCGGATAGCTTTTTTGATCTTGTGAGTGATGGAAACATGTCATTAATGCGAGCGGCTGAAAAGTTTGACTATGCCCGTGGAAATAAATTTAGCACCTATGCTTCGTGGGCCATTATGAAAAATTATGCTCGAACGATTCCGAATGAACACAAAGTTCGAGATCGTTTTCGTGCAGCTGATATCGAGCTACTGCATGCCACAGCTGACGAAAGTACCGACGAGAGCTATCGAAGAATGGCTGAGTCAGACAGACTTCATCAAGTAGAAAAATTTCTCGATCGGCTCGACCCGAGAGAACAAACAATCATTGTCCGTCGCTACGGGCTCAATCATGAACATGATCCCCAGACTCTCAAAGATGTCGGGGCGGCTCTCGGAGTCACAAAGGAACGTGTCCGACAAATTGAAGCAAAAGCTCTGGAGAAGTTACGGAAGGCTGCAGAAGCAGAGGCGATGCTGCCTGAGATAGGCTAATTGCTCGAGGAATGAGCTTAAGAATTTTCCACCACAATGAAACCTCAGCCCGACGGCGAATTACTGTTCACCGTCGGGCTGTTTATTCTGTTGGCACTTCATCCCTGTGGGATCGCAACTCTGCCCCGATTGCACGACTAATCTGTTTCACAGCTTGCCTAATTCGATTCTCATTTTCAATCAATGCCATGCGCAGAAACCCTTCACCAGCTGGACCAAACCCAGCACCCGGGCTCACGGCTACGTCAGCCTCTTCCAGTAGTTTTGCGGCGAAGTCCATGCTGTTCATCCGGCTCGCAAATGGCTCAGGAATCTTGGCCCATACAAACATACTGGCCTTGGGAATAGTCACTTGCCAACCAATTCGGCCCAGGCCCTCACAGAGCACATTACGGCGCCGCTGATAGACCTGCGATTGATTGGCGACATCAGCTTCTCCATTACGAAGCGCTACTATTGACGCAATCTGAATTGGACGAAACATACCGTAATCGTAATATGTCTTTACAGTTCCCAACGCTTTGATGATGTCAGCATTTCCCGCACAAAACCCAACTCGCCAGCCGGCCATGCTGTACCCTTTGCTCATTGTGGTAAACTCCACCGCGAGGTCCTTTGCACCCTCTACTTCCAAGATGCTTGGTGTTTCGTATCCATCAAAGACCACATCTGAGTATGCCAAGTCAGAGATAATTGGAAAGTCATATTGCTTCGCTACTGAAACGACATCTTCATAAAAACTTTTCTCTACAACTGTTGTTGTTGGATTGTGAGGGAAATTAATAACGAGTACTTTCGGCGGCCCAGCTGCACTTCCACAGCGTGCAGAGATTTCTGACAAGAACTTATCCGGTTTCGTTGTGTCTATGGCAATTGGATTACCTGAGGCCAGAGCTACGGCATAGACATGGGCTGGATACGATGGAGCTGGAACGATAACGTCGTCGCCTGGATCAATCATCGCCAAGCAAAGATGACCAAATCCCTCCTTTGAACCAAGCGTGCCAAGCACCTCCGTTTCTGGATCAAGACGAACACCCCACTTGCGCAGATATCGAGAAGCAACTTCCCTCCGTAAACTCACGACTCCAGATGCTGGAGCATAACCATGGTTTCGTGTGTCACTAGCTGCCTCAGCAAGCTTGTCGATAATAAACTGGGCAGGAGGATCTGACGGATTCCCCATACTCATGTCGATGACATCGCACCCGCTACGACGTTTCTCATATGTAAGTTTATTGATCCGCGCAAAGAGGTACGGCGGAAGTTGCTCAATGCGTGATGCAGCCTGAATGTGCAAATGCTTCTCCTCGACCCTTTTCCTACTCATCGTCCGTCAACTTTGATTCGACACCGCTTCGAAGTTTACCGACAACTACTGTAGTAGTTTATCGCTCAACACTGCTCTGCGGGAGTCTTGGTCAACGGCCCTTCAAAAAATCAGGCTTTTTAAATCTCTGAACCATTACCACAGCTGCTGGTACTTTTCTGGGTGCCAGCAGCCCAAGGATCCGTAAAAAGGCAGGAAATTCATTTCACCAAGGGCTCGTCATAAGACGCTGGCGACACCATGCGGGACGAGTCTTCTGCTGCCCGACTCCCAGCACGAGGCTTTGATAGTTCATTGGTTTCGCGCTGAGTGATTGTTGAGGGCGGCATCTTGCTCGCTGCAGGAATGTTTGATTTTGGTGACTGGCTTGTGCCTGCAAGAAAATTGTCAATCGAGGCGGATTCACTGAGGTGAGTGAAATATCTCGCCATTTCAATCCGTTGCTTTTTCTCGAATAGGTCTCGATGCAACTCTTCACGAACCTCATCGAATGTCACCTCCACTGGTTTTGTATACCCTTCACACAGGAGGATCATGAATCGATCGGCTATCTGAATTATGCCAGATAGCTCCCCGGTCTTTAACGCAAATGCTTCTCGCTCTAAAGCAGGCTGTCCACTATATTTTTGAATGGGCGGCACTTCTCCTCGCAAAGCCTTGCTTGTTGGATCGACTGAGTATTGTTCGGCGAGATTACCAATAATTTCTGGCGTGGGATTCTGCCTGGCTATTTGCCATACCTCCTGGGCCCGACGTTGGTTGTCGAGCACTACTGCTCTGCATCGGACCCGAGGCCCAAAGGTAGCCGTAAAGGATTTATCAAGATCGTCTTGTGTAACAGGCACAGGGCCTACGAGCTTTTTCAAAGCGACAGTGGGCCGCACGATATCCGTGAGATAAAACTCGACAGACTGTTTATTTTGTTTTGATATTTGTTCCAGCCAAGTAGATACATCAGGCTTTCCTTCTGGTGTTTGAAAGCCCATTGATTCGGCTGCTCTTGCAACCTCGCGTTCGACATCTTCTTGACTTACCATCAATTCCTGCCGAGTAAGTTCCTGATTTAGAAGAACTCCCGTGAGCAGGGCTTGTAAGACGTCTTCGCCATACCGTTCAACACTAACAGCACGTACTTCACTGATCGTAATTGGACGGCCGTTGACCCGTGCTGCCAAATTAGGCAATTGAAGGACCTTCCCTGAGCTGTTCAAAATATTTTCAATAGCTGCTTCCGATTGAAGTTTTTCAAAAATCTTGCCAGAAAGCACGCGCGACTGCTTTTCGCGGAAAACCTCAGCAAGGCGAGGACGAACGTCAGTAAAGTTGACATCTGAAGCCGGCAGATGCCCTTCACATTTGATAATAATAAATTGGTCCGCAACCTGAACGACCTTAGAGATTTCACTATCAGAAAGTGCAAAGGCAGCAGATTCAAATTCAGGGGAGCCCGAAAAATGTCGGATTGGCTGCACCCAACCACCAACACTTGCACTGCCAATATCAACAGATTTTTCCCTCGCTACAATCCCAAATGAATCGGGGTCATCAAGAACTTCAGTTCGTGTTTCTTCGGCATCTTTCTGGCTACCCAACACAATTATGCGCGCCTTGACTGTAGGTCCGTATTGGTTTTGGAATTGTTTCCTTAGCTGCTCGTCGGTGGGTTCCAGGCTTCCTTTGGCGAGACGCCTCAGTGCAATCATTGGCCAGACAATGTCTTCTCGATATTGTTTTTCAGTAACACCACGTTCTCGTTGAATGAGTGCAATCCATTTGTCTCGTGGCACATTAAACCGGCGAGACATCTCATCGATCTCATTATCTACGTCAGCAGTTGTCACCGCCACACCATTATCTTCACATGCTTGCTCAATAATTACTTTATTAATAAGTGCGCCAACAACGAGCGATCCATATCTGGCTAAGCATGCATCGGCTAACTCCACATCGCTTATCGTTGTGCCATTCACAATTGCTGCTGGTTTCGCCAAGGGCAAATCAGCAGACGACTCTGCTGCAGGTGCGTGAACCAAGCAGCAGAACGACAACAGAGGCATGAGAACAATTCGGTGAATCGATTCCTGAGGCCCCGACGGTAACGCTAAGCACGAAGAATGTCGCATTTTGTTGCCCTCCTATCTGCAGATACCTCGGTGAGACGCTCACCGTTCTTTCAACGAATTGGGAAGGTAGGGTGTCTGGCCTGTCCAGATCAAGCACAATCCCCACCTTTTCATGCAACTTTTCAGCGAAAAATCACGCAATTCCACAATAAAAGTAATTTTTCACACTTGTTGAACAAAGTTGCCGATAATAATGGTTAAATCGGTTTCGCAAGCAGGAGGACCCTTGATGAGTTCAGCAATCACCCCCATGGGAATTCGGGACGATATTACACAATGCATTGGCCGTACGCCTCTTGTGCGACTGCAAAGAGTGACTGAAAACAGTAAGGCCTCTGTCATTGCGAAAATTGAGAATATGAATCCACTCTGGAGTGTGAAAGACCGAATTGCGTGCGCTATGATTGATGCTGCTGAACACGATGGGAAACTTGATCCGGACACAGTTGTGATCGAACCGACAAGTGGCAATACAGGCATTGGCCTTGCCTATGTGTGTGCAGCTCGTGGCTATAAACTCCGCGTCACCATGCCCGAGAGCATGAGCCTTGAACGACGTCGGATGCTCAAGGCCCTTGGAGCAGAACTGGTCCTGACACCAGCTGCGGAAGGTATGCCAGGCGCTGTTCGGCAGGCAGAAGACATCACAAGTTCAAGTAGTCAATTTTTCATGCCTCAACAATTCAAAAATCCAGCTAATCCAGATGTTCATCGAAAAACAACTGCGGAAGAAATTTGGGCTGACACAGATGGCCAGGTTGACATCATCGTCTGCGGAGTCGGTACCGGTGGCACCATTACTGGCTGTGGCGAAGCGCTCAAAGCAAAAAAACCTGAAATCCGTGTTGTTGCTGTTGAACCACTTAATAGTCCAGTCATCTCTCAGCAATTGGCTGGGGAGTTGATTAAGCCAGGAAAACATATGATTCAGGGCATTGGTGCTGGCTTTATACCTGACATTCTCAATCTCGACATCATTGACGAAGTTGTGAAAGTAGATGACGAAGATGCCATGGAAACTGCTCGTCAACTTGCAAAACGTGAAGGTTTGATGTGTGGTATCAGCTGCGGTGCCGCCGCATGGGGTGCTCTAGAGGTAGCTAAACGGCCTGAGAATGCTGGCAAGATGGTTGTGGTTGTCCTGCCTGACCTCGGCGAACGATATCTCTCGACACGCCTTTTCCCGGAGTAAGCGGAGCCCGATCGCATGCAGATAAGGACGCCGTCTCTTGCCTCCTGAATGGTGGCTGGTAGCATCATTAGCCTCAGAATTTGGTTCTGAAACGAGTCACTCGCCCGAGTGGCGGAATTGGCAGACGCGCAAGATTCAGATTCTTGTCCAGGCAACTGGGTGGAGGTTCAAATCCTCTCTCGGGCATTCCCCATTGATCGTGCGTGGCAGTTTCATTTCCTACAACAAGGCGTATCATTTGATTCACTACTGATCATGAATACATTGCTGTGATACGATTTCGCTGTAAGTATTTTAATTTTCACGCTCATGCAATGCGATGCGTTGCCATAGAGAGTGCTTAAATACGCAAATAAACAGGGCCTCTAACTCAATTGGTTAGAGTAGCGGTCTTTTAAACCGTTTGTTCCGGGTTCGAGTCCCGGGGGGCCCACTTTTCATTTCCAGAACGTTCCGTCTACGGACCCGCTCAACACGGTCGCGGGTGAAAATCCTTTTGTCCGTAATTCCCGTATCATGAGCCCATTCGTACGTTTGGCCAATCGCTTCGAATCAGGACCAACAATCAGATTCGTGTGAAAGAACTGCGGAGGTTTCCAGCCAAGTGCTTCGTATAAGAGAAGTTGTCTCGCGGTACTCGTCAGAAGATCTTTACCCCGAACCACTTCACCAATTCCCATGTGGTGATCATCAACAACAACAGCAAGTTCGTATGCAGCAAAATTGTCTCGCCTCCAGACAACAAAATCCCCAAAATCAACTCCTGCAATTCGTTTTACAAGACCAACGTTCTGGTCAATGAATTCAATAGCCTGCCCATCAGGAACGCGAAATCGCCAAGGAACACACCCAGGGGTTGCTGGTACCGACCAATCGTCCGGCCGTAACTCCGGCGGAAACAACGGTTCTGCCCCAACAGGTGCGTGAGGAGCCAACGCAGCGTCTTCCACATCCCGCCTAGAGTGCGGGCTTGGATAGATTATTTTTGCTACAGCCAATTGCTGCCAGGCTTGTAGATACGACTCTGTTCTTTGACTCTGGAAGTAAGGCCCAGATTCGCCACCACAATCAGGACCCTCAGCCCACGTAAGGCCCAGCCACTGTAAATCATCGATAGCAGCCGCAATATATTCGTCTGTACACCGGGTGCAGTCCAGGTCGTCTACACGAAAAACGAGCTCACCGGCAGCACGCATTGCGGCAATGCCGAATGTGTACGCATGGCCAACATGCAGAAATCCCGTTGGAGTCGGAGCAAGACGGCCGCGGCGGTTCATACTTCGGATTCTCTCGACATTGTGACCTAAATTCAATAATCAGCGGCTTGTGCGGGGGCGGTCTGTCACGTTTGATCTTTGCGGAGTATATTTAATTTTAACAGAGTGCCGGTTTCCGTTTCTTCGTACAAATATCGGCACATTAACCAAATCGTTATGGCGGTGACACGCGTATACGATGAGGAACTCCGCAACCATTCCCTCGCAAAAGGCCCTCTGAGGCAAAACCAACCAAAATGGATCTTTCCAAACTCCGCAATATCGGCATCTCTGCTCACATCGACTCTGGAAAAACAACACTCTCAGAGCGAATCCTATTCTACGCTGGTCGAATTCACCGTATTCAAGAAGTTAAAGGTGACGGTGATGGGGCCACGATGGATCACATGGATTTGGAAAGAGAACGCGGCATCACTATCACCTCAGCAGCCACGAGTGTTGAATGGGATGGTCATCCTATCAATCTGATTGATACTCCAGGACACGTCGACTTCACCGTCGAAGTTGAGAGAAGCCTGAGAGTTCTCGATGGTGCCGTCCTCGTTTTATGTTCTGTTGGTGGTGTTCAGAGTCAGTCAATGACTGTTGACCGACAAATGAAACGGTACAAGGTTCCGAGATTAGCGTTCATCAACAAGATGGACC
>DONH01000496.1 GCA_003509235.1 Planctomycetaceae bacterium | reverse complement strand
ATGGGATGAAGCGTTTAGCCGGACTTTTTTGGAGTCTGCTTTTTTTGGCTGTTCCTATCTTAGGAGTAGTCACTTTTGCGGTTGCGCCGGCGTATGACATCTGGCTCCCGAAGGATGTTTCAGAGCACGGTGCATCTGTGGATGGGTTATTTTACTTTATTTTATGGCTTACCGGTTTCGTATTTATAGCAACCGAACTGTGTCTTTTTTGGTTCATTTGGAAATATGATGAAAAAAACGATAAAACAGAAGTGAAATATCGACACGGTAATCACGTGTTGGAAGTGGTTTGGACAGTTATTCCGGCCGCTGTTTTGCTGTTCCTTGCGATCTATCAAATGAACACGTGGGCAGACGTAAAAATGCGGAGGCCAAATATGGCTCCAACCGTTGAGGTCATTGGGCGTCAGTTCGAGTGGAGGCTCCGCTATCCCGGACGCGACGGTGTGCTGGGCACTCCTGACGACCTCCATCTTGTGAATGATCTTCATCTGCCTATCGACGAAGATATCCTAATTCAGTTGAAAAGCATGGACGTGCTTCACAGTTTCTTTCTGCCTAACGTAAGAATCAAGCAGGACGCAGTCCCTGGCATGAAAATCCCGGTTTGGTTCAAAGCCCGGGAAGAAGGTGTGTTTGACATTGTCTGTGCTGAGCTTTGTGGCTGGGGGCACTACAAAATGAAGGGCAGGGTGACGTTTGAGTCACGCAAGTCATTTGAGCAATGGCTTGAAGTCAAGTATCAGGAGCAAGAAGCTACCCAAGCTAGCGACACTGAGACTTGATTTTGAAAAATCACTGAAAAGTTTGACCAAGCTTATAAAAATTCCTAGATAACCGCTTCACCAATGAGGTCAGCCGTGAGTACTGTAGAAACGAAAGTAACAAGCGTTCAGGATGCACCAGAGAAGCAAGAGACTCATGTGCACGTCCGGCCGTCTTCGGCACGAAAGCTGTCGACATTTCTTTCGACATATGTTTTTTCGAAAGATCATAAGGTTATTGGTCTCCAGTTTCTTTTTTCAACGCTTCTTTGGTTTCTTATTGGGGGGCTACTCGCACTAGCCGTGCGTTGGCAGGTAGCCTGGCCTTGGTCAGATGTGCCCGTTGTTGGAAAGCTTTTTGCCCAACAGGGCGGGCAAATGGCGCCAGAGTTCTACACAATGCTCTTTACCATGCATGCAACGGTCATGATTTTTCTCGTAATCATCCCGATTCTTGCTGGTGCATTTGGCAACTTTCTCATCCCACTGATGATTGGTGCCGATGACATGGCGTTTCCCACACTCAACATGCTGAGCTATTGGTTTATGTGGCCCGCGTTTATTGCCTTCGGTGCAAGTTTTTTTGTCGAGGGGGGGGCGGCTTCGAGTGGCTGGACAAGTTATCCAACTCTCTCAACAAATGTGAATTCATCCCCTGGTGCTGGGTGGGGACAAACGCTCTGGCTTATTGGGCTTACTTTTGTTGGTGTGTCGTCAATGCTTGGAAGTGTGAACTACATGACCACAATAATACTGATGCGGGCACCGGGTATGACGATGTTCCGTTTGCCTATGACGATTTGGGCGATGTTCATCACCGCCGTCCTGCAGGCCTTTGCCCTCCCTGTCCTTACCGCGGCTGGCTTTATGCAGTTAGCTGACAGATCTCTCGGTACAGGTTTTTTCACCCCAGAGGGTAACATTGTGAACAATGCGGTTGCGACAGCTGGTGGAGGACAGCCCCTGCTGTGGCAGCACTTGTTCTGGTTTTATAGTCACCCAGCTGTTTACATCATGATCCTGCCGGCAATGGGCATGGTCTCTGATATTCTGACGTGCTTTGCACGAAAACCATTATTTGGGTATCGACCAATGGTTTATTCGGTGGCGGGTATTGCCGGGTTGGGTTTCATTGTGTGGGGACATCACATGTTTATGTCCGGCATGAATCCAGCCCTTGGGACTACTTTTATGGTTTCAACCATGATGATCGCATTGCCAAGCGCCGTGAAGACATTCAATTGGCTTGGAACAATCTGGGCTGGTCGTATTCAGTTTACGACATCAATGTTATTTGCGTTGTCGTTTGTCTCTATGTTTATTATCGGCGGATTGTCTGGGATTTTCATGGCGGCGACTCCCGTTGATATTTTCATCCATGACACCTATTTCATTGTGGCCCATTTCCATTACGTCCTTTTTGCGGGAACGGCGATGGGTGTTTGGGCTGCCATTTACTTCTGGTTTCCAAAAATGTTTGGAAGAACAATGAATGAGTTCTGGGGCAAGATGCACTTCTTCCTCACGTTTATATTCTTGAACGGCACCTTTTTTACGATGCATATTTTGGGGGCGGTTGGTTTTCCTCGAAGGCTGGCAGATGCATACCATTACGAAACGTTTCACCACCTGCAACCGCTTAACGCGTTCATGACGTATTGTGCTATCGGCATGGTGGCGAGTCAGATTATTTTTGCAGTCAATTTCTTTTGGAGCATGTTTTATGGGCCAGTGGCTGGCCGCAATCCATGGAATTCAAATACGTTGGAATGGACGGCGCCGAGTCCTCCCGGTCATGGTAATTTTGATTTTCAGCCGATTGTCCACCGTGGTCCTTATGAGTATTCAGTGCCCGGTGTTGAAAGTGACCACCTCATGCAAACGGATCCCCCGAATGCAACCGCCGCTGCAGCCGCCGCCGCGGCCCACTAAGAGGTTGTTCTCTGTTCAGAAAGTAACATGCCAGAAAAAATTACACCGCCGCACAATGCAGTTAAGAGCCCAAACGTGGCTCATTGGACTGCATGCTGCCTTGTGGCTGTGACAGGCGTGCTCCTAACTTTCGGCGCTCTCGTAACAACATATGAGGCAGCCATGGCTGTTCCAGACTGGCCGGGGACATACGGGCACAACATGTTCCTGTTTCCTTTTGCGGAATGGTTTTTTGGTCCATGGGATCTTTTTCTTGAGCATGGGCACAGGCTTCTTGGTGCTTCGGTTGGTGTAATCTCGCTTGTCCTGGCAGGTGCCGTCTGGAAGACAAAGCAGTCTCCTTTGGTTCGTGGCTTGGTTGTGGCAGCAGTCTTTCTTGTCGTACTCCAAGGCGTTCTCGGGGGTCTTCGTGTCTTACTCGACGATAAAACTGTCGCTAAAGTTCATGCATGCACAGGCCCCTTGTTCTTCTCAGTTGCTGTGGCAGTTGCCACGTTGACATCGCGACGATTTCAGAATAATCAAGCCAGATTGGAAACAGTAGATTCTGGAATGCCCCTCGGTGGATGGATTGCAAGTGGTCTTATGGTTGCTTCGTATATACAACTTGTGGCTGGAGCTCAGTTGCGGCATTTGGATTCGACAGTGGGGCCGAGTACATTTCGCTGGCTCGTTTTCTTTCATCTTGTTGGCGCTGCGACAGTCGCCGTCTTGAGTCTGTCTGCTGTGTGTGAATCGTTCGGGGTTTTAGTCCGAAATAGTACTCGAAATATTGGTCGTCGAGTCTTGTCGTCGGCCATACTATTCTTTGTTTGCTGCCAAGTATTGCTCGGATTTGGAGCCTGGATTGTTAGCTGGGGACTGCCGCTTGGGTTGCTGCCAGATTCTGTTGCAAACAGAGTCCCAGAGACGGCCGCGGTAGTTGTTGCAAGAAGTAGTCTTTCATCACTTGTTGTGACAGGGCATGTTCTCATTGGAATGATGATTCTTGGGGCAAGCGTTGTATTTTGCATTATTAGTGGTGGGCTGCCTGATGC
>DONH01000193.1:8992-9558 GCA_003509235.1 Planctomycetaceae bacterium | reverse complement strand
AAGGAACATCCGATAGAACCACCAGTCACGATTACCTTTGACTGTACACCATTACGAAGCGTTTCTCTCTTCGACATACTCTTTTATAAAAATTTATATGTCTGAATCTCCAAATTCTATATGTCCCGTATGTGGTGGTGACACATATGAAATTCGTGCCAAACTTCATTGTCGACAATGTGGAATGATTTTAGAAACATGCTGCGAGGGTGGCCCCATGGGTGCTCGTTCATGTGAACAACAAACATTCCCTGTAGAGTCCAAACAACCTGAAGACTTCAAAACAAGCTGAGCTTTGGATTAGGGAAACTCGACCATTTTTCTGTTCACAAAAAATAAAATAAAGCTTTTCGAAATGTTGTGGGCATGACGAGACCAATTTTAAAATTCTAATTCTCGTTGTATTGTGGAGCAGGTACAAAATGACACGACGAACCGACCGAGCAGGATTCATTCGGATGATCTACGAATATGTAAAATAGCATCATAGAGAGCTTTAGAATGAATCAGTTGTCTCTAAAAAATTCACCTGTGTATTCTTCACTTCAAGAAAACAGGTGCTCTTT
>DONH01000193.1:0-8694 GCA_003509235.1 Planctomycetaceae bacterium | reverse complement strand
CTTCACTTCAAGAAAACACGTGCTCTTTCTCAATGTTGTAGTGGAGTGATCAATGCACTATTGGCTGATAAAAAGTGAACCAACAACTTTCTCTATCCATGATCTTGCGCGTGCAAAAAATAGGACGACTTGCTGGGAAGGTGTTCGCAATTACCAAGCCCGTAATTTTCTACGAGCAATGAAAGAGGGTGACCGGGCTATTTTTTACCACTCAAATGCAAAACCACCAGCCGCTGTTGGCATTGTTGAAGTCGTAAAAGAAGCTTATCCAGATCATTTTGCTTGGAAAGAAGGACACAAGTATCAAGATGCAAAAGCCTCTCCTGAAAAACCAATCTGGAGTATGGTCGATGTAAAACTTGTTCAGATCTTCTCCCAAGAAATCTCGCTCGAACAATTACGTGGGGTAAAGGCTCTCGAAGGCCTCGAATTGCTGCGTCGTGGAAGTAGGCTTTCAGTTCATCCTGTTACAGCTGCTCACTTCAAAGTGTTTGAACGACTTGCCAAACAAAAGTAAAACCAGTTCTATGTCATGCCAGCATGAATCATCTCAACGAATAGTAGCACCAGTACGTAAGCCTCTACTAGAAAGCCTCCATTGGCTTGAAGAGGATTTAGATGCCATCAAATCTGATGACCTCTTCAGACCGGTTCGAATACGATTAGGTCGACAAACTGGTACCGTCACGCTGAACGATCTTGAACTTATTAATTTTGGATCCAATGACTATCTTGGCTATGCTGGAGACTCCCGACTTATAAAAGCTTCTGCAAAGGGGGCCTGTTCTGAAGGTGCTGGTGCCGGAGCCAGTCCACTCGTGAGCGGTCATTCTGCTCTTCATGAATCTCTCGGAAAGAGTCTTTCCTCGCTCTTGGATACCGAAGAGTCGCTCATCTTTCCAAGTGGTTATGCTGCAAATACGTCAACAATTGCATGTCTCACTGGTCCTCATGATCTGATCGTGAGCGATGCGCATAACCATGCAAGTATTATCGATGGCTGCCGACTTTCTGGGGCGAATGTTCAGATCTATCCACACCGTGATGTCACAGTAGCTGCCAGCCTTCTTAGAAGTATTCCCGCAAGACGACGGCTCATAGTGACTGACAGCCTCTTTTCTATGGATGGCACGATCGCGCCTTTGGCTGACATGGTTCAACTTGCACATGATACCAAAAGCATGCTCCTCGTTGATGAAGCACACGCTACCGGCCTTTTTGGCACTCACGGTAGTGGACTCATTGAGGACGCTGGCATTGCTTCCTCTGTCGCTGTACGCGTTGGGACCCTCTCCAAAGCTCTTGGAGGTTCGGGTGGGTTTGTCTCCGGTCACCACACTCTTATTGAATACCTAAGGCATAGGGCCCGTAGTTGGATGTTTTCCACTGCTCATCCACCAGCATCTGCCGCAGTCGCAATGGAAGCAATCAAGCTGCTCTCTGAGGAGCCTTTTCGTCGAAAAAAACTTATAGATAATGCGAATATGTTTCGGCAGAAACTCTTGTCTCATGGAGTCAATATTGGCGATGCAGAGGCGCATATTGTGCCTGTTTTTGTCAGAACACCACAGCGAGCTGTTCAAATAGCTGGATCACTTGCCAGTGATGGGTTTTTTGTACCCGCAATTCGCCCTCCTAGTGTTCCGACGGGCTCAAGTCTTCTACGGGTAAGCCTATCCTATAGGCATACACAAGATACTATTGATTCATTGAGTAACTCGATCATCAAATATGTCTGCATGTGAATCAAACAAACCGTCGAAGTGGTGTGTTATTGGTGCTGGCCCATCAGGGTTAACGGCACTGAAGAATTTATTGCAGTGTGGCATCGAGGCTGAGTGTCTCGAACGTGAAGATGATCTCGGGGGGAACTGGTATTTTGGATCATCATCATCACGAGTGTTTGAGTCCACAAAACTGATCAGTTCCAAGTCCCTTACTGAATTTACTGACTTCCCCATGCCTCGTGAGTGGCCCGCATATCCGTGTCACAGGCAATGTCTTGAATATCTTCATCATTATTCTGATCACTTTGGCTTGCGAGATCATATTCTTTTTCAGAATTCTGTTGCCCGCATTACACCTATTCAACACAATCACGTGAGGCAAGGTTGGCAAGTGGATTCCGAAGATGGAAGAACACGAAACTATGCAGGTCTTATATTTGCTTCGGGCCACAACCATGAGCCGCGATTTCCAGCTATCACTTCCAGCTTTTCGGGTCCGGTAATCCATTCTGCCGAATATAAATCTCCAGAGGTTCCCCACGTACTAAAAAATAAAAGAGTGCTTATTATTGGGGGTGGGAACTCTGGTTGTGACATTGCTGTCGAAGCTTCTTTTCATGCCGCTGCGACGTTCCACTCCACTCGGCGAAACTATCATGTTCTGCCACGCCTCTTCATGGGAAGACCTTCAGACCTCCGAGGTGAACGACTCCTTAAAATGCGTGTACCGTTAGGAATCCGTCGATTCATCAGTCAACGAGTCATTGCTCGTACGATTGGCTTACCTGAAAAACATGGCCTTCCTCGACCGGATCATAATCTTTGGGAAACGCATCCTGTCATCAATGAAAATCTTTATCCTTGCGTTGATAAGGGTATGATTCATCCAATGCCTGATCTTAAAAGATTTGAAGGTGATAGAGCTATCTTTACAAATGGGCGTTGTGAACAGGTCGATGTTGTCATCGCAGCAACAGGATATCGCCTGACGTTACCAAAAATACATGCATCCGAACTCAATACGAAGAATGGTCTGCCAGAATTATTCATGCACTTTCTTCACCCAGAAGTGAATGATCTTGCTGTTGTTGGAATGATTCAACCAGACAGCGGGCAATGGGGTATCACAGATCTCCAGTCACAAGTTATCGCTCGAATGATTCTTGCGAATCGTATCGCCCCACGAGCTCAAGCATGGCTGAAGAAGCAAAAAAATCAAACGACAAAAAATCAATCTATTCACTACATCAAGTCACCACGACATGCACTTGAAGTTGAACATTTCAGTTATTGTCAGCGACTCAAAAAACTCATTAATGGCCTGAATAGACGGTTACGCCACGCGGCAGCTTGACCATTTCCGAATCAAATCTTCCAAGAACAGTGTGGGGCACGACTCCTCATCAGTTCACGAGCTATCTGGAAACGTCAGTGGTTGGGTTGGTTGAGGTACTTTTTGTTCAGGCGGTTGAGGATTACCAAACAGTGCTTCAAGACCTCTACCAATACCATCACGTAATACTGCATCTGCTGTATTCTGCATGATTCGCTTCAAGATTGTATCGAGAGCAGTTGCATCAAATTGAGGACTGTGAACTGTTCCACGAAGTGGAATTACAAAAGGAGTACGTAAAAGTTGTGCTACGACTGGTGTAGTTCCTGCTAGATCTCCTCGAAAAGCAACTTCTAGCTGCATCGACAATGAACCGTCATGACCCATACTTCCCTGACTTCGTACAGAAAGTTGGCCCATGTCCATGACGAGATTGTCGTGATAAACGCGGCCATCTACGACCCGCACTCGTACTGGATCTGGTCGTGCCCGTAAGAAAACAATTTGATCGCCAAATGCAAAACGTGGATCTACAACACTTTGTAGTTTTGCCAAAATCTTAATAAGTGGCCCTGCCATATCACCGGGAGTGACAGAAAACTGCTCCAGTAACAATTGTCCTTCGAATCGACCATTGAGTGGATCATTCAATGGCAACTGCCCTCCAGATGTATCAACGGTCAGAAAACCCTGCGCTTCGGTTGCACTCCGCAGAATTGGAGACAACCACGAAAGCCACTGATCGCACAAGGAAGGCGTAAGAGCTATGCGTTCAATCAATCGTCCTGGTGGCAAAATAAGTTCACCCGGTGAAGGAAGAAGCTGTATCCACGGTGTCCCACGAATCTTTCCTCCTGAAACTGGTATCTCAAATGGACCGAAAGCAAGTTGTCCCTCGACAAGTCGCAGCGGTAGTGTGCCAGGTCCGAGAGGAAAATCAGCAATATGACCACCTTGCCAAGAAAGTGTCGTTTCAGCAGTTATGCGAGGAAGCCATGTCTCCACCCTGTTGTCTGGATTCTTCCGCTCTTTCGATGGTAGGGCGATCAGTTGTTGTCTTGGTGAGGTGCTTTGTGGCGAAGGTGCCTTCCAACTGTCAGGTACCGACACCGTAACTGGGTCATCAGCCTTGAGAGAAGATCCGAATGATCCTCTCACAGCAAATGGTTGTGGGCCGCCACCTGTCAGTTTCAGCATACGACCTAAAGATGGTGAGAGAAGTCGGGTTAATTGTTCCCAATTCATCAATATCGTGCCACCAAGTTCTGCCTGCTGTCGTCCTGTTACATCGTTGATTGAACCGGTCGCTACAACACTCATTGTTGAGGATTCGATTTTAAACTGATTGATTTTTAATTGGTTGGTAACTGCTTCATTCACAACCGGTCGTGTGATATCAAGCAGTCCCTTCACCTGCGGTTCTATCCAAGCCAAAGGTGCTCGTGAACGCTCAGTTTGTCCTGTTCTGATATTCGAGGGTGAAACAGCTAATTGGCTCCCCGTTATTGTCATCAAAAGATTGATGCCAGAGGGTGTTTCAAGGAGGTCCGCCGTCCCCCAAAGGCGACCTGCAGCGTCTAGAGTTGCATCCTGTGCCAGCCATTTATCGAGTCTTGTAAGATCAACTTGCCACTGAAATTGTCCCTGCACAGTATCGAAAAGAGTGTCGATCAATGGTCGATCTATCGAACTCTTCGAAACTATCCGCAATCCACCAGTTCGTAATGATGCCGTTGAAGACAACACTTCAGCGCTAGAGAGCTTTATGATTCCTCGAGATGGATCGACTAATCCAACCGCTGAAAGAATGATTTTTGGCTCTTCAATGCGTTGCTTTCCGGCATGAATAGAGAAGTGCTCAATTTGTGCTGAAGCTTTTGTTATCTGGACTTGCTGACCGACATACTGGAGGGTCCAACGGCTTTCAAATATTCCCTCAACATCTGTTTTAGAAAAAGGTAATTCAAAACCTCCAGTTACACCAAGCCCGAGAATACGTTGGTTCCAGGTCATCAAGTTTCCGGACATATAACAGTCGAAAGAAATGGGTTCGTTCTTCGCTTGATCACGCAGGTTCGACCACAGTGTCTTTCTGAAATCACGAGCGAAACTGCATTCGTCGGCAAGCACAACAACAAACGAATCGCGACCAGACTCAAACTTGAAATCTACTTCCTTCAGTGCAATGTCGGCCTGTGTTTCAATCCACGATGTATCACAATCAACGGCAACGAGCTGCTCTTTCCAGACAGTCTGATCACCAATCGACCAATTCAAATCTTCAATACTTAATGATGTCCAGACTTTTGTTAAACCCGTCTCTAAAGATCGATCTATATGACATTGTCCTCGTGATATACCTGAGAGAGACTGCTTGTTTTTTTCACTTTGTAGATCTAGCAGCTGGCTAACACTTTGAAACGTACTGCCAAGATCAATCCGCCACTTTGTTTCGATTCCATCAGATAGCCCATTCATTGAAACATCTGCAAAAGTCGATGCGAAACCAGCTTCTTCAAGATAGAGTTGTCCGTCGAGTTGCTGCCTAGCAGAAACCCAAGCTGCGCAAGGAGCATTCCATTCTGTTTTCTTTCCACTCTGAATCGCAGACACATCAGTGAGTTCTGACCTGAAACGAATCTGGCGACTGGACTCAAGCTCTTGGCTCTGGACATCTACAGTGACTGTGCCTCCTGTCATCTGCACGTCTGGACGCAGCACAGGAACACGAGGGAAGGCATTCAACAGCGGAGCAACTTCAATGGATGCATGAGCCTCAAAATCATCACCTTGAAATACTTCCAGTACGTGCCATCCAGGCAATCCAATATCACTTGTACGCCTACGGTCAGGTGTTGTCTTGATGGTTCCGGCAGCTTCAAAATAACCTACATTTGTCTCCGCTTGGAATCTCTTAATGATGAACTTCTCAGGCAATAAAGTAGCCTCAAAAGGCATATCAACTTTCTCAATTATCAATTCCTTCTGATCGGTAGTGACTTCAACAATTGACAAATCACGACCAACCACATTTCCCTTGATGTTGACCTGTGTCTCTTTGTTGACTGGTGGCGTAGACCACTTCATTTTAAGTGCTTGATCAAAAACGATATCAGCACGAATATCGACGATGCCGTGTACGAGATGCGACCAGCCAAATCGATTCGCTGCAATCCTGGAAATACCGGCAGGGCAGCGGGTTGTTCCTACCACTAATGAATATTTTCCTTTATCCATTTCTGGCTGAGAGACTGTTACTGACCAACCACCAGGCCGAGCAAGCATTGAGTTCGCTCGATTGACAATACTTGCTGTTACCAAGCTGTTTTTAACCTGAGAAGAAGATTTGCTCATCTTCAACTGAGGTTCTTCAGCATGTTGAATTGATCCACTACAGATTGTGCCTGATGGCAAAAAAGAAAATTCGCCACTTTCCGCATACTTCGAAAATGGAATAACTGCAGCAATCTCATTAAGTAACCAGACATCTCCGTGCCGTAAATCCGTCAACTCGATTGTTGCATCAACAAGTTCAACGGTTCCAGCAATATGACTTCTCTTATGATCAGATAATGTTTCAAGATTTTGGGTATCGGCAAGACTTTCAGAAATCCCTTGCCAATTGCTTTGGCTTATTTTTTGAACCCATGGTTCGAGTACTGTCTCAATTGTACTTCCACCATTCCAAACAGCTGTTGAGAGCCTCGCCCCTTCAAGCCGTATGCGTCCAAGATCATATGGTTGAAACACCAAGTTGAAAGGACTTCTATTCACCTCTAGGCGATCAACAGCAAGCAACGGCTCCCCGTCTGATGTCGTGATGAGAAGGTCTCTATAGACAACAGGCCCAAACCAATCCCACGCTGCTGAACCCGATGAGATTTTGCCAGCAATACCTTCAAATACATTTTGTAGAGGCCAATCTCGTACAATTGTCACTTGAGTCAGTCGAGGTGCCTGATACATGACAAAACAAACAAAAACCAGCTTGAGCAGTCGTGTAAACCACCGCAACCGCCGCTGCAGCACGGATCGTAGAGAATCTTTTTGATCATTCAGGACATCATCCATGATTGTCGACTGATCTATGGTTGAGAAAGCTGAACAAGAACGTATCTCATCAGTACGAGCACAACATTACCCGTACTCTCTGACACGAGTATAGAGCGTCTCTAGAATCAATGTGAAGCGTCACTGGAGTAAAGGGCGAGATCAGCTGGAGTATCAATGTCACTGCCGGCATGACCATTTGGATCGATTGTCCGCCAAATGGCATCTGATATGACATGAATACTCGTTGATTCATGCTCTTGAAGATATTGAACAAAGCTACGAAAGTCACGACCACCAGCCGCAAAAAAGCTATCCAACGGCTGAAGAATTGTCGGACGACAGACAGAAAAAAGGTACTGAAGACGTTTTCCTACCTCTGGAATGACCCACCTCGTACTTAATCCATCTTGTGGGAAGCGATCGACCATTTCTGCCACAAGTGATGGTTTGATGGAAGGCAGATCACACGCAGACAGAATGACAAATTGTGGCAATGACTTTGAATGCTCATGCCATATCCATCGAAGTCCATCCCGAACAGCTGCAAGGGGGCCAGACCCGGGCTGACGATCAGGGATATGACAAATGGATACCAATTCTTGAGAGGAAACTTTTGGCAGCTCGCCGCCCACAACAAGAATCAAACGTGTCACTGGCCCCAAAGCTCCACTCACAAGACTGAGAAGAGATTGTCCATCGATAATGCATTCTGCTTTCCCGCCAGGTGGTCGTTTATCTGCTAGACGTCTGGCTGTTCCACCTGCGAGGATAATCGCTGCTATTTCCTGTTTTGAAGCCTGTGTGAATGATTTATTCACTGCAACGAACCAAGGAAACGCGCAATTCGGTCAAGACCCATTGCCAGTTTCTCCTCTGATGCCGCAAAAGACATACGAACATGTCCCTCTGCACCAAAAGCACTACCCGCCACAGTTGCAACATGTTCTTCTTCAAGCAACTGCTCACACCAAGCCACACTATTCTGAGGTCCTTTCGATGTACTCAAGGAGGTTTGGATATCAAAAAAAGCATAGAACGCACCGCCAATATCTGGAATATTGACCCCAGGTATGTTCCTAAGCCTTTCAACAACGAGATCTCGTCGTGCTTGAAATGCATTTCGCATCTCAGTCACACATTCTTGTGAACCAGTGATTGCCTCAATAGCTGCATGCTGGCTAATGCTACAAGGGTTGCTTGTTTCTTGGCTCTGCAGACTTCCCATGTCCTTTGACAATGCCGGTGGGGCAATTGTCCATCCTATACGCCAGCCAGTCATTGAGTACGTCTTACTCACGCCAGCGACAACAATACTTCGCGCCTCAAGGCCAGGCCGCAGAGTTGGAAATGAAACAGCTTCGCGGCCATCAAAGACAAGTTGGTCATATATCTCATCAGAAACAACAGAAAGGTCAGATTCAATTGCAATATCTGCTATGCGAGTGAGCTCTTCACGTGAATAAACAACTCCAGTCGGATTACTCGGTGAACAGAGCAGAAGCATGCGCGTTTGAGGCGAAATTGCTGATTTCAAGGCCGCTGGCTGAAGCTTAAAATCTTCATCGATCGAGGTTTCAACAA
>DONH01000118.1 GCA_003509235.1 Planctomycetaceae bacterium | reverse complement strand
TTTGCGTTTCTCTTCTCGATTCCGACAACTTTTTTGTGCTGCCTGTGCTTCGGTCATGGTCGGTGCGGCCCTCAAAGCTGCAGATACTTTTGAGCCGTATACATCTGATGTCCCCGAGTCTGCGGTCGTGCTTTGGGAAGACTACGATCCACGACATGAGCCACTCGATATTGAGGTTGTTCGAGAGTGGGAAAATGAAGGTGTTATCACACGGTACGTGACATTCACTGTGGGCACGCTAAAAGGCAAAAGATCTCGGATTGCGGGATACTATTGTTTGCCTGTCGGGAAAACGAAGCTTCCAGCTTTTGTCTGGGCACATGGCGGTGGCCAGCGGGCGGACCGTCACCGTGGAGAGTACTTTGCACGACAGGGCTATGCATCTATCGATATCAATTGGCTCGGACGTCCACTTGAGGACGGAATCGATATCAATACGGATTGGGGCAACGTTGACCCTACACAGGGCCCCCGGTTTTATAGCAAGGCACTTCGGCAGGGCTGGAAACAAAGTCTTTTACCTGACGAATACACAATTGACGCAGTTTCAAGTCCACGAAATTCGAATTGGTTTCTCCTTGCGGTTGCTGCGCGACGCGGCATTACCTTTCTTGAACAGCAACTGGAAGTAAACGCTGATCGGATCGGTCTTTCAGGGTTTTCGATGGGGGGCATGATTACTGCACTGACGGCTATTGACTCACGCTTAAAGGCAGTTGTGCCTTTCGTTGGAGGAACAGGTTTTAAGTATGTTGATTTTCCGGGAGGAATCGAAGAGAGTTCGATTCGAGGCCACTTCCAGAATCTGGAACTTTATAAGTCAACCATCGACGCCAGTGCGTACTGGCCGTTTGTTCGCTGTCCTGTATGCTTCATCAGTTCAACAAATGATTTTCATTCCGTGTTCGATCGGATCTATCGGTCAATGGCTCTCGTGCCACATTCGGATTGGCGGGTGAGTACGAATTTGCATCAAAACCATGGGCCTGGGCCAGAGCAGTGGGTCATGCTCAATCTTTGGTTTGACCAGTATCTCAAGGGAGTCGACCAGCACATTCCTGTGACACCACCATCAACTTTTTCTGTGTCAGATGACGTAGCGTCCTTTTCTGTTACACCAGAAGATCAAGATCGACTTGTTGCGACGGAAATCTATTTCAGCTACGACCCCAATCCGCGAACAAGATTCTGGGAGCGGGCACAAGCCCGGCAGGACGAGAAAACATTGTCAGCCAGGGTTCCAGTCTTCGAAGATTTGCCGCTGTATGTTTTTGCACTCTGTCGATACAAACTTGGGCATGTTCAAAGGTTGGAGCGTGGTAAAACGTCAACATATACTTTGAACTCGGTTGAGCATTCGTTCGTTCCAGAAAAAGTGAACCTTGAGTCTCTTGTTAGTTTGGCAAATCCTCATGAGTCAGTAGACGATTTTGAAAATGGTTTTGGTAATTGGTCCTCGCGCGATCAGCAGACAATCAAGACATATAAATTTCAAAGTCCTCGGCTTGACCGAAAGAAAACAAAGAAACTGGCAGTAGTCGTGAATCCTTTCGGAAAGAAGTTGAATGTTCGGTTACGAACCGACAGTGGATTTCTCAGTCGTCCGAACAATATTGGAAGTTTTTCAGCTGGAAAGACAGTCGAGGGACAAGGCCCGCAGACTATAGTACTACGACGTGAAGATTTTAAAGGGCCTGAAGGAAAAGAACTTGAGTGGTCGAAGATTGCAACCTTTGAAATAACTGTCTTCGATGCATCTACGAATCAAAAGATTGCCTTGATGGCAGACAACGGTGAAAAAGTCCTAGAGCTAATCGAACTGAGAGATTAAATGTGGCGGTGCGGATCGTTGTTGGTATGAGAAAGGAATGCAGTTATGGCGAGATGCGCTTTGTGTCTGTTTAGTTCGCTTCTGTTTCTGTTGGGGGTGCTGAAGACAAGTGCGGCGTCTGCCGAAGAACAGCCCAATATCATTTTCATCTTTGCTGATGACTGGGGCTGGGGCGATCTGAGCTGCCATGGCCATCCTTATGTGAAAACACCAAATATTGATCGGCTCGCCCGAGAGGGGACTGACTTCCATCGCTTCACTGTTGCAAGCGGCGTGTGTTCTCCGAGTCGTACTGCCGTAATGACGGGACACTTTCCTGCTCGGTACAACATCAATGGACATTTTGCATGGGTTGAACAAAATGCCCGTCGCAATATGCCTGACTGGCTCAATCCGGCCGCTCCGTTACTGCCTCGCATGTTGCAGCAAGCGGGATACCTGACCGGGCACTTCGGAAAATGGCATCTGGCCAACGACATGATTCCTGACTCACCACTCCCAAGCGAATATGGGTACGACAAATACGGTGCGTTCAATTGTGCCGGCGAACAGATGCCTGTGCATGAGGATGTCAATCAGGCGATCGCATTTATTGAGGAGGCGGGGAAACAACGCAAGCCATTTTTCATCAATCTCTGGATGCATGAACCACATACGCCGTTTCATGTACTTCCGAAGTACCGTTGGTGGTTTCAGGATCTCGATGAAGCAGACAACATCTATGCTGCGACACTTGCTCATGCGGATGATCGAATTGGTCAATTGTTGGATGTGCTAGATGAAAATGGTCTAACAGAGAAAACACTTGTTATTTTCAGTTCAGACAATGGTCCTGCCCGCGCGGCTCGTCCAACAGAGCTGGACTTGTCATACGATACTGCAACAGGTGCAGGGTTTGGCATAGGCGCATCCAAAGGTATCACTGGTGGTCGAAAAGGGTATAAGGCAGCATTGTTTGAAGGAGGTATCTGCGTGCCTTGTATCGCGCGATGGCCCGGTACAATTCCTGCGGGCATTGTTGATAATCAGACACGGATTTCAGCTGTGGATATTCTGCCAACATTCTGTGAGTTTGCTGGTGCGACTATGCCAGAAGGATACGTTCCCGATGGTATTAGTCAGGTGACTGCGTTATGCGGAAAGCCGACACCTGTTAGAAAGAAGTCACTTTTCTGGAAAATGAGCTCGCCTTGGCCCGCTCCCAAAAGTCGTCAATTTCACTGGGGATCATATGCGGTTGTGGATGGTCCATGGAAATTGATCGGGAATGTCGACCTAAGTCATGTTGAATTGTATGACATCACACACGATCAGAAAGAATCAACAGATTGTTCTGCGGAACATTCCGAAGTCGTTGGCGTGCTTAAAACTAAAATCTTGCAATGGCAGCAGACGTTGCCAAGTCAGCCAGAAGGCCCGGTCTTTTCGTCAAGCCGTACAAATATTCCTTCAGCTTTGTAATTGACAGATGAAAACCTGCGATAAGTAATGAAAAATCACTGAGAATGCTAGCGTCAGTCGGACTGCGCAAATTGCATAGTGTTTTTAATTTTTACGATTATATACTACCGAGCTGGCGTGCAATGTAATCAGCCATGTGTAAATATAGAGGAGATCTAGGGTATGGACCGTGAAGCAAATGGTGTATCGGCAGAGTTTTGTTTAGCATCTTTTGGTCACATAGCGGTTGCTGCAATGGCATTCGTGCTGGCCACCATGTCGGGTGTTCTCGCTGCTGAGTCTGAGGCTGACAGAACCGTGCTGCCGATGCCGAATACTGCTCGACCAGATCTTGTTGTCTACGACGCAAAAGACCCTGATGCCGTGTTTCCTGCAATTCCGCAGGTTCGGCCCCCTGAAGGATCACCAAACGTACTCATCGTATTGCTTGATGATGTTGGCTTTGGTGCCTCAAGTGCGTTTGGTGGCCCATGTCAGATGCCAACGCTCGACCGATTGGCTGCCAGCGGATTGAAATACAATCGGTTTCATACAACAGCCCTCTGTTCTCCAACACGACAAGCACTCTTGACTGGCCGGAATCATCACTCAGCAGGGATGGCTGCTATTACCGAATTAGCAACTGGTGCGCCTGGCTATTCATCTGTCCTGCCAAATTCAATGTCACCTCTTGCTATGACATTGAAACTCAATGGCTACTGCACAGCACAGTTCGGCAAGTGTCATGAAGTACCGGTTTGGCAGGCAAGTCCTGTTGGTCCTTTTGACGCATGGCCAACTGGAGGTGGTGGATTTGAATACTTCTACGGATTTATCGGTGGTGAAGCAAACCAGTGGTATCCAACTTTGTACGAAGGCACGACTCCGGTTGAAAATAAAAAGACACCGGAGGAGGGCTATCACTTCATGGAAGATATGGCCACCAAGGCTATTAAGTGGATTGGGCAACAGAAGTCACTCGCTCCAGACAAGCCATTCTTCATGTACTTCGCACCAGGCGCGGCGCATGCTCCTCACCACGTGCCAAAAGACTGGGCTGACAAATACGCTGGGCAGTTTGACGAAGGATACGATGCGATTCGGGAGAAAATCTTTGCACAGCAGAAATCACTCGGAGTAATCCCTTCAGATGCAGTTCTCACTGCAGAGAATTCAGAGACGCCGCGTTGGAAAGATATTCCTGAAAATTTCAAGCCGGTTCTTGCGCGTGAAATGGAAGTCTACGCTGGTTTTGTCGAGTACACAGACCATCACATTGGTCGCATTGTGGATTCCCTTGAGAAGCTTCAAGTACTCGACAACACACTCATCTACTACATAGTTGGTGATAATGGTGCCTCAGCTGAGGGCGGACTTAATGGATGTTTCAATGAAATGAGTTACTTCAATGGTATTCAGGATCTTGAAACAGAGGAATATCTAACGAAGAGAATGGATGAGCTGGGGGGACCAGACTCATACAACCATTATGCTGTAGGTTGGGCCTGTGCCATGAACACGCCTTATCAGTGGACCAAGCAGGTTGCCTCCCATTGGGGTGGTACACGCAATGGAACTGTTGTGCATTGGCCGGCGGGTATCAAGTCAAAGGGTGAAATACGGTCACAATTCTGCCATGTCATTGACGTTGCCCCGACCGTTCTTGATGCGGCGAACCTTCCTCAGCCACGTTTTGTGAACGGGGTTGAGCAGGATGCTATCGAAGGCACCAGTATGCAATACACCTTCGATGACTCAAAAGCGAAGGAACGGCATAGTACTCAGTACTTTGAAATACTTTGTAATCGAGGCATCTACCATGATGGCTGGACAGCAGTCACGAAGCATAGAACTCCTTGGGCGGCTCCAACGGAAAAGCTGCCTGCTTTTGATGATGATAAATGGGAGTTGTATGCCGATACAGACTGGACTCAATCAGAAAATCTCGCCGAAAAGATGCCAGAAAAACTTCATGAGTTACAGAGGCTCTTCTTGATCGAGGCTGCGAGATACAAGGTGTTGCCACTTGACGATCGTGTTTTCGAAAAGCTGAATCCTGATACAGCAGGTCGTCCTGTGTTAGTGAAAGGAACAACGCAGGTCTTGTTTCCGGGAATGGGACGGCTTCTTGAAAACTGTGTCTTGAGTATCAAGAACAAGTCACACGCAGTGACCGCTGGTATCGTCGTTCCCGAGGATGATGCTGCGGGAGTCATCATATGCCAAGGTGCAAATATTGGTGGCTGGTCTCTTTACGCTCACGAAGGCAAATTAAAATACTGCTACAACTATGGTGGTTTTGGGAACACCTTCGTGACATCAAAAGAGAAACTTAGTCCTGGTCAGCACCAAGTTCGTATGGAGTTCGCTTACGAAGGTGAAGGGCTTGGCAAGG
>DONH01000119.1 GCA_003509235.1 Planctomycetaceae bacterium | reverse complement strand
GGAAACAGAGGCGTGATTAAGAGATCGCATCATAATTGTCTCAGAGCTCACTCAAACGCTTTCTCGACCGAAACGGGGAGTCTTTTACGTTCATCTCACCGTGAACATAGTTGGGTGTGTGCTGTTGCAAGCCAAGGCTGGGTACTTTCAGACCGTGACTACCCGGAAGGTGAGTTGATTCTGGGCATTGAAATCCGCTCGCATTCCATCAAAGCAGCACCAGTCGATACTGCGAATGCAGAGTTCCAGCGACCAGGAGTCTCTGTGCCCATCGAAGATTTCAGTGAGGAGACTCTTAGAGAGGCACTTGGAAAGATTGCAACGCACTTTCAATGGAAGGGCCCAGTGGGGATTAGTTACACGCGCTTAGCCGTTCGTGCACTTGGAGGAGTTCAAAAGGGAGAGCATATACTATCCACGATGATTCCTGAATGGAAGGGTCGCGTTGCGACCATGATCCACACTGAAGCGGCAGCGTACGCAGAGATGTATTTTGGTCCTGGTCGTGAGCAAGCTGGTATAGTGCTTGTCTGCACACTGGGTAAAGGATTTGGTGCAGTCTTGTACGAAAGGGGTCAGAAAGTTCGCAACAAGGATTTCAAGCACTTAACTTGGACGTACGAACGCGAATTGATAAAATTACAAAAAGTGTGGGGTTGGACCGGTGTCGTGCCGCCACTCCCCGCATCCGAAGGTATTATCCGACGGGTGGAGGACTATGGGTTGAATGGTAGAGGATGGTGGCTCGAGGACATAAAACCATCAGAAGAACCGTGCGCGGAAACAGACGCAGTTCTCGCATGGGCTTCTTTAGTGGATAGATATCTTCAGAAAATTGCATCAAGTGTCACGCCGGAGCGTCTCATACTGTTACCCACTGGCACAGCAACGGATATGCATGAAGAGCTTTTTTTGAAACTTTTTCGACCCGGAGTCCAATTAGCTGGTCTGAATGAAGATGTACTCGTCATGGGAGAATTCCCAGATCGAGCTTTGGTGAAAGGGGCGGCAGTAGGAGCACATATTGAGCTTCAGAGTAAGGCGGCGAGTGGTATCTTGAGGGATGCAATTTGTCAAACTGTTACAGAGAGCGAAATTCTCCGTCCACTTTCTGAGGAGCAGATGGCATGGGTTTTCAAGAAACTTGACGCCAACAAAGACGGTGAAATATGTGAAAATGATCTGATTACGGGGGCAAGATTTTTTGGCACGCCTTTATCAATTGCAGAAATTCACGGCGTCATGAAAGAGTTGCATTGTGGACTGTCTGGAGCAATTACAAAGGAGCAGCTTACAAGATGGTGGTCTTCTGAGGTGTCTCACAGCATCGTTACGCAGATCTCGTCAGCTGTAGAATTACAAGACGCACTTGATTCCGCAAAGGCTGCGACGGAATGCACTACTGATGCTGGTGGTCAGTTAGTCGCGTCTAAGGCAGAAGACAAAGTTGTTGTGGTCGAAGCGGGCTTTTCTTATTGTCGGCCATGCAAGAAGTTTGAGTCTTCATACGAAATCATTGCAAGAAACCATCCCGATGTTTCTTTTTTGAAAGTTGTCGGGGATAGCACCCCTGCCGCCGCGCATCTATGTAAGGATGTTCTTGCAGTTCAGTCAACGCCTGACTTCCGAATTTACAAAGGTGAAGTCTTAATATGTCAATTCACGGGAGCGAACAAGACAAGACTTGAGGAAGCAATTGCGATGGCGCTCAAAGCTTAGAATTAGTATTAGTAATTTCAATCCACTGAGCTCGTCCATTGAGAATTTGATCGAGCTTCTGCTCAATTTGTGTGGAATCATCCACGTCTCCGATGGACTGCCATTTACTTTTTGATGGATGCCAAATGATGACGTGCGACTTCACCCGTGGATCGTTGAAAACTTGAGAATATCCAAATGCGTCAACATCGCGCTGACATAGTTCCACAAAAGCGAGCAATTTCTCACTTTTAAAACGCTCAGCGAGTTTTCTGAAGCGTTCGTTCGGTTCCGGCGTCACTATGGTGACCACATAAATAGTTTTGCCCTTCAAATAATGCCCTTGTATATCTACTAGTTGATGCTCTACCTTTTTCTTCATGTTCTGTCGCTGTTGGCTCCCATGATTCATATTATTCATCTGGATACGAGTCATGAGCCGCCTGAGCCAGCTCGCAGTGATGATTGCAAAAATTGTGCCTAAAAGAGGAAGAGCACCTGTTTCTAACGTGAAATACCACAGTGCCTCAATTAAATCGCTCACATCAGTGCGAAGAGCTTTGATTATCTCATCAGAGGGCACATGTGCACCAGTCTCATCAAATAAACTTGAACTCGGCAACATGTTATATTCTTGGAAATCATCTCGATTTGCATTCAATATACGCAACACCCATGGTACTATTGTATCCTTATCATAATCTGGCTTTGCAAACGCATCATAATGTACAGTCGTGGGTTTGATTTCATTGAAGATGAGGGCAACCAACGATACTTCTCCATCACCACCACCAAACCTTTCTAAGAACTTTTTGTTATGCACCCCTTCTATCCAACCAAAACTCACCTCCCCTGCCATCGAAGGTATCCTCGCAACCACTTCATTCCGAGTATCCCATAATGTTCTCTTTAGTCGTTGTTTGAGTACACCTGATCTGGAATGAATGCCGACAAAACAGATCCGCTGCGGCCCATCTGGACTACAGCCATTGGCTGCCGCACTTGAAGCTGTCAACTTGGGTATACGATGGAATCTATGCGCGGTGAAAACTTCTTTCATTTTTTCTTTTGAACTCACATCTTCAGCAACTGTCGCGCCGAAATCTCGAATAATGAGCATCGCAGGTGCCTTACTGATACCAAAATTTTTCAACCAGAAAGTTTTGTCTTTGTCGAAATCCGCTTGCACAACCTGAACATCCGATTTATGCTCCATAGCTAAATATCGGGCGGTCACAGAAGTTGTAGACGTCGTAACTAAAACGAATTGTACTTTATCGTCAGCAGTCATAGATAGAACTTGATCGTTTGGAAGTAACGGAAGATGTGGCAGTCCCAACACTTTCTCAGATACATATGACACGAGCAGGTCGGCCTTGATGGATCCACGATAACGAATGACACAAGACGGATGTTTACAGTTTGGGCGTATACCAATTATGACAGGTAAATCTGATCGACGGATTGGACGGGAGAATAAAGCGCTAGATCCTAGTCTCTGTACGAGAACTGGACTCGTGAGAGCGTGGATACGACCAAACTCTGCCACGCCATTCAACAAACGAGCAGACATCTCCCACGTGGGTCCAGCCCTGTGACAGGAATCGATGGTATCATCGTATATTTGTACTAACCACGGTTTTTGTCTGTTGAAAACAAGCTTGTCGAAATTTTTTTCATTCAGCATAACAGTTTCGGAAGCAATCATCTCTGCTTGTTGAAAACCACCTCGCTGAACATGCCCGTCAGCAGCTGATCCCGTGTCCCAAGTTCCACGGCGATTAAATCCAGTGAGATGTGAATCACGGTTGAGTGTAGTTGCATCTGAAAAACTCTGCAAATCGTACGTTCGCTTGGCCTCTGGATCCGACAGAGTTGAGTAAGCTTTCTGTATTTCAACAAACCGTTCACTTGCTTTTCTCTTCTCGTCGACGTTCCTTTGTTTATCCGGATGATAAATTAGCGACAAAGAACGATATGCTCTTTTGATATCTGCTGGACTAGCTCCTCTCTCAAGGCCCAATACGGCGTATAGATCTCCTGTAAGGTAAGATTGGGCCGTATTGGGCTGTGTGAGAGCGATCACGATGAAATAACACACGAGGCGTGCGAAGGACACTCGCCGACGACTCATGGCTAGAGTCCACCCAAGATCGTACGGCTCGTTGTTATCAACACACTCGCATGGCCGCGACCGATTCGCGACCCCGTCGACGCGACCCAATCGCGGGCTGTCGAGATGTGTTGTGGGCGTGTGAAGATGTGGGCAACGACTTTTACGCTAGGCTTAGGGTTGATACAATCTTGCATTTTCAATCATCTTCCGCATCCATCGCGCCCGCGTACTCTGCGATGCAATCTAAAGGAAGAATATGTGCCTCAAAGTCGTCATTAAGTTGTATCGACGCAGTGTCGTTCGACTTGTACTTTTCAAGTAGTTTTCCGCGACGCCCACAAAACTTGCCAGCGACGACACAAACGCGACCACCAGGTCTTGGTACAACAGTTTCCAACGCTCGTTGGCCGATTTCAATCGTCTTACCTCCATCTTCTAGTCGTAGCATGCATTCAGTAGGAGTCAAAACGTCTTCAATGATCCCTTTCATCAGGTAGAATTGTCCTTGTTGGAAACTCTTGCTAACAACTCGAACTCGAATGTTAGCAAACAGCCATGGTTTGGCTGATGTTCCTGTTGTTTTACCCTTACCATCCCTATCACGTTTCTCACCAACTGTTGCACGCTTACTTGCACCCGTTTCCTCTAGTTCACTCGTCCTAACCGTGACTATTTTCCCACTATTGGTGAGCTCAACACTGACCTTTTCACCGGTGATTTGTATGACTCGAGCAGAAATGCCGGCATGACGTCCACTCGCAATGAACATCATCTTGCCTTTCCGAGGTCCAATCACTTCGCGCTGAACAAGATTTTCATCTAAAGTCTTCACATTCCTGAGTCCCGCGCTTGCTACAACCTTTGGGTCTCTCACCATGTCTGCTTTCTTTTCTCTAGATTCTCCCGGCTTGATATATTTTTTTTGTGGTTCATCTTTTGTGGCTGGCTGTGCCCCTAAACCAAGTCTACCAGGCCGGGGAATAAATTCAACTGCTTCCACCATACCTTTGTGCATTCGCCCGACCGCTTTACCTTCCTCCCATCCCATACCGCGTAGCATGGCTTTCCCGAAATCTTCTATCGGCATATCCTCATAATCATCCATGGATGCTTGATCGGGCAGATCCTCCATATCTTCCTTGAATGCCTGAAGCTCTTTCTCTTGTAAACTTTTACCAATGAAACTCTCCTTCGCTCGCTCTTCATCACTCCTTCCTTTAGCGGGAGTACTACCTTTTGGACCCATTTTTGTTAACCCGTATGACACTCCATGCTGAGCCACCTCGCCACCACTAGCTGCTATGGTCTCTGCAACGTGAAATCGTTGCGCGTCTTGTTCTATCTCTTCTTTTGTCGGGATAAAGCTTGGGGCCTGCACGTAAAAATAGCGTTTGTCAGTCACTCGTGTCTCTACAGAGAATTGACGTCGTAGACTCACCTTGCGTTGACGTCCAGTGCCGACTTCAAACGTATTCTGAATCTTGGGAATAACCTTGACCTCGGGCACAGTGGTTCCTTTCGTACCCTCGAGCCCATTCTCTGCCACACCCGTCACAAATTCAACCTCTTCTTTCTTCTCTTCGTGCTGCACGGCAACCTTGGCCTGCGGCGCTTTCTTCTTCGCGAAAGTGAACGACTGCATGACGGCACCGTCGCGGTCCAAACACGCCACTGACAGCCGTCGAGGGCGTGTATCTCTGAGATTCACTGTACCGCGTGCCGCTGTTTTGCGTTCACTCGCCGCCTGCACGCCAAACAGTGCAGATGAGAAGCGCTCTCCCCCAAAATGGACTCGTCCTGAATCGGTTACCGTAATCTGCGACGCCGTGGGAATAGGCAACGGTCTAGAAGCAGGGTCGAAGGAATCAAGCGAAAACATTCACATCGTTTCCATTTTTTCTCTTGCTCTGCAGAGCCATGTCAGATGAAAAGCGGACGATGCTAGAGGAAGATTTCGCG
>DONH01000038.1:851-5419 GCA_003509235.1 Planctomycetaceae bacterium | reverse complement strand
GTTGGGCTTGTGCTCGCTTCAGGCGTTTACAGTATGTTCGCAAGTCTTGCGATCGTGTGGTATTCAGGATACCCCGTTGATGCCATCCTGCTTACGATGCCCTCTCTTGTATACGTTGCAACAACGAGTGGTGCGATCCACCTTGCAAACTATTATCGCGATCAGTTGGCTGAAACAGGAGTGCTTAAGGGTGCTGCCGGTGCTTCGGTTCGTCATGCTCTCCTACCACTTTCTTTAGCTACAGGCACAACTGCCGTAGGCTTGGCAACGCTGGCGGTAAGTGTCCTTGTGCCGATCAAAATGTTTGGCATCTTTTCAGCGATCGGTGTTGTCGTAAGTTTCGTCATTTTGATTACGCTTATGCCTGCATGCCTCGAGCTTTTTCCGCCAAAGCTGCGCCTTGGTGCAGCTTCCAGTGAAGAAGACGATGACTCATGGCGTCCAATTGAAGAGAGTCCATGGTGGGGTGTTGGTCAGTGGATCACAGAACACAACATTGCAATAGCCACAATTTGCCTCCTCGTCATGGCAGGCATTGGTTATGGCATGACCCGTGTCGAAAGTAGCGTTCAGCTCATGAGGCTATTTTCTCCTCAGGCTCGAATTCGACAAGATTATCGTTGGCTTGAGAAAAAACTTGGGCCACTTGTTCCAATGGAAATACTCATTCGCTGTGATCAAGAAAAATGCGACCTCAATTTCCTTGAACGAATGGAACTCGTAGATGAAATACAGCGCGCGATTGGTGAACTTGGTGAGGTAGGCAGCTCTCTATCAACCGTCACCTTTGGCCGGAGTCTTGACGTCGGCGGTGGCGGCATTGGCGGCGCGGCAGGCCGGGTATTTGGACTAAATGCACGAACACGACGCAGCGTGCTCAACAGAAGACTTGTCGCTCATCGTGATGAATTTCTTGATGGTGACTATCTTCGCGAGGCAAAGGTAGTCAGTGACGAAGGAACTCGTGATCAGGAACTGTGGAGAATCAGCGCTCGTGTCAGTGCTACCAAAGAAGTCGACTACGCAGACTTTAAGCGTGACCTCCAATCAAAGATCGATCCTATTCTCGCCAGCTACCAATCTGACGGCACGCAGGGAATTTCTGTTGACTACACTGGTCTTGTACCACTGGTCTACAAAGCACAACATTCTTTGCTCGATGGGCTTATCGCGGGCTTCATTAGTGACTTTGCAATTATTGTTCTAGTCATGGTGCTCCTTTGCCGGGCTGCCTCCGCGGGGCTTGTGCTATTACTTCCTGCCGCCTTTCCAGCTGTTGTTGTTTTCGGAGGAATGGGTTGGGGGAATGAGCTACTGAAGAGTATTGGAACAGGAAATCTTCTTATCGATATCGGCACCGTAATGGCTCCTTGCGTTGCACTCGGTGTTACTGTCGACGACGTTGTTCATTTCATGCTTTGGTTCAGACGAGGCATTTCTGACGGCATGGACCGTAAGCAAGCAACCATGCTGGCCTACAAAGGCTGTGCTCGAGCGATGTATCAGAGCTGGGGGGTCATTGGTATTGGTCTGTCGGTGTTTTCGCTCTCACCGTTTGGTCCAACACAACGATTCGGTCATATGATGCTTTCCATGCTAACTGTTGCATTGGTTGGAAACCTTGTATTGCTTCCAGCACTTTTGGCTGGGCCATTGGGTGACATTTTTGGATGGAGCGTTCTCCGCCTGAATAAAAAGAAGGCTGATAAAAACAGCCAACGTAAGGTGAAAGCTGAGGCAGGAACAGATGCTCTTCCGCAGCCTCACGTGTTGCCAGAGCCGGCAACGAAGCAGGTTGTTCATGCCTGAGAACGATGTGACCCCAGCGGCACTTTCCGGGGCCACTGTCTTCATAAAACCCAAGCGTGCTCGCCCATTTTTTGGCAGACACCCATGGGCTCTTGATTCAGCAATATTGCGTGTCGATGGCAATCCCAACAGTGGCGATGTGGTTGATGTTGTAACCCACGACGGCAACTTCATTGCCCGAGGCCTATGGAATGCATCGAGCCGAATTCGAGTCCGATTGTACTCTTTTATGCAGGATCAGGCTCTTGATCACATTTTCTGGAATACTCGCATTGAAAATGCAATTGCCTTACGGCAGCAACTCGGCCTTTTTTCCAAGATAACGGGCTGCCGGCTCATAAACAGTGAGGGTGACAATCTCTCTGGCGTCATTGTGGATCAATATGGACCCTACCTCGCGGTACAGGTGACGGCACTCGCTATGGCTGAACGACTCGACATGATCTGCGACAGCCTTGAGCGCATTGTGCAACCCAAAGGTATCCTGCTTCGTGGTGCCGAACGAGGACTAGGGAAACTTGAAGGCCTTCATTTACCTGATCGATTGCTCCGTGGTGAACCACCTGATGGACCAATCTTTGTTGAGGAACACGGTCTTCGCTTTGGTGTCGATCTTACCGAAGGACAAAAGACTGGCTATTACTTGGACCAAAGAGAAAATCGACAAGCTGCAGCACGCTATGCGGCGGGGCGGCGGGTGCTCGACATGTTCTGCTACTCCGGAGGTTTTGGAGTAGCCTGTGCAATTTCCGGAAATGCCAGTTCGGTTTTATCTGTCGATTCAAGTAAAAAAGCAATTTCACTGGCCCGAGCAAATGCAGAACTTAATAATGCGACAACAATGGCGGTTGAGCAGGCCGATGCCTTTGAAAAGCTTGCATCTCTTGAGGAAGAGAATGCAAAGTTTGGCATGGTCGTACTTGACCCACCAAAGTTTGCCCGCAGTCGAGCATCTACCTCTGATGCACTTCGAGCATACCACCGAATTAATCGTCTTGGCGTCGATCTGCTTGAACCTGGTGGGGTTCTGGTGACGTGCAGTTGTTCTGGAGCGATCACCCGTGATGACTTTCTCGTGACGCTTTCAGCGGTTGCCCAACGAAGCAGTCGGACTCTACAACTTCTCGAGTACCGTGGCGCTGCGCCTGACCATCCGGTCAACCTCCACTGTTTGGAGGGAGAATACCTAAAGTGTGTTATTGCTCAAGTGCACTAAGACAGGGCCGTAACACCCTACGCGACTTCACACTTTCTTGATCCGGGTAACGTCGTCAATCGTAACGCTTGTTAATTCTCCGTTATCTCTGGCAAGGATGAGCACGTCGCTATAAACCTTGTTATCGGCGTTTCGTCGAAAATGAAGTCGTTGACAACGACGCTCCGGCCGTAACACCTTTCCGACAGTAGTCGTACTCCACGTGGCAGTTGAACCAACTGCCACACCATGCACCACCTCAACCTGATCCTCCAAGCTTCAAATGGTCATATACTTGACGCAATTCCTGCTCTGCTGTGCTCATACTTGGAACCCTGGCTGGTAGTACCACGAACCGAACGATCCCATATCGGTCTTTTTCATCGAAACCTACCGGATTGCCTCAAACTTCTTTTGAATCAATCCATTTCATCATCTTCCTCAAGTGGCGACCCGTTTCGGTCAACTCATGCTCCCGTTCACGACGACGCGTAGCCTTGAACATGGCGGCTCCAGCTCGATTTTCAAGAATCCAGTCTCTTGCAAATTCACCCGTTTGGATCTCTTCAAGAATCTTCTTCATTTCAGCTCGGGTTTCATCAGTAATTACACGATTTCCTCGAGTGTAGTCGCCGTATTCAGCTGTATTGGAAACACTATATCTCATGTATTCCAAACCACCCTGATAGAGAAGATCGACGATTAATTTCATTTCGTGAAGACACTCGAAATACGCCATCTCGGGCTGATAGCCTGCTTCAACCAACGTATCAAAGCCAGCTTTGATCAGTTCAGATACACCTCCACAGAGGACCGCCTGTTCACCAAATAGGTCAGTTTCGGTTTCTTCCGCAATGGTCGTCTCGATAACACCACCACGGGTTCCGCCGACGCCTTTCGCGTAAGCCAACCCGATCTTTTTTGTCTCCTCCGAGGCCCCTTCACCAAGTGCAATGAGACAGGGAACACCGCCCCCTTTTTCGTACTCACTTCGCACCAGATGACCAGGGCCTTTTGGTGCAACCAGAAGAATGTCATGGCCCGGGGGAGGCTCGACTTGATTGAAGTGAAAATTGAATCCGTGACTCGCCATAAGAACCGCACCAGCCTTAAGATTTGGCTTGATTGACGTCTTGTAGACATCGCCCTGTAGCTCATCCGGCAAAAGAATATTCACAACATCTGCCTGCTTCACTGCCTCTTCCACAGAGAGTGGGTCAAAGCCATGACTTTTGGCTAAATCAAAATTTGGTCCACCGGGCCGTTGTGCAACGACGACATTCAGACCACTGTCACGCAGATTTTGTGCCTGAGCATGACCCTGACTTCCATAACCAATAACAGCTATTGTTTTGCCTGAGAGAACGGCCAAATCAGCGTCAGAATCGTAGTAAATAGTAGCTGGCACGGGGGGCTCCTTTTGAACCAAAGTAATCGAAAGTTTAGTTTTACGGTATTTGTCACATGCAAGAACCCCTCATATTTCGATGAAAAGCAGGTTCTTAAGAATAAGTTAACTGGCGTTCGCTGACTCCGTATCGGAGTTATCACAACTTGGGCTACA
>DONH01000038.1:0-499 GCA_003509235.1 Planctomycetaceae bacterium | reverse complement strand
GTTCGAACCAACTCAATAATGCCCAATGGACGAATCATATCGATAAACGCCTCAATTTTATTTTCAGTTCCAGAAATCTCAACAATCACGCTGTCGGTGGCTACATCAACAACTCGTCCACGAAATATTTCTGCCAATTCCCTGACATTTGAGCGATCCTGTCCAGCAGAGGCTGATATTTTTACCAGCATGAGATCTCTTTCGACATAGTTTCGTGAACTGATGTCTTCGACGCTTACTACTGTGACAATTTTTTCGAGTTGCCGGCGAACCTGCTCCTGAACTCGATTATCACCTCGCAGCACAAAAGTCATTCGTGAAAAACCAGGATTCTCAGTCTCCCCAACTGCAAGACTATCAATGTTATAGCCACGGGAAGCAAGCATTCCCGATATGTGGGCAAGTACACCAGGAACATTCTGGACGGTTGCAGAAAGAACGTGTCGCATCAGCATGGCCTCAGCCTGGGAGTGCCATGCCGGCCTGCTGGCGTCTACCC
>DONH01000350.1 GCA_003509235.1 Planctomycetaceae bacterium | reverse complement strand
CAGTTTTTGAATTACTTGTTGCATAGAACAAACTGCCCTTCACGGGGTACGTTATGAGAGATGGACTTGATTGGTTTAGGTCCCCTCAGTGTATCATTCTGACATGGCAAAAGTTTGTCACACAACTCAGAAACACCCCCATGGCCAGCGTAGCCTTTCGCCGCTGCAATATAACGCTCCTCTACCATATGGTGCGATTCTCCAAGAAGGTGGCTCCAATCGGTCAGACGGCGTGCAATTTGTCGTATTTAGTCGTCATGCAACCGCCATGCGTGTACTTCTCTATGACACCACCGAAGACATGGAGCCGGCTGAAGTGATCTCATTCGATCCGAAGACCGACAGACGCGGCGATATCTGGACTGTCTGCATCCCCGGCCTGAAGCATGGACAACTCTACCATTTTCAGGCGGAGGGCCCATTCGACGACTCTGCAGGACATCGATTCGACCCAACAGCGCGGTTGGTTGACCCCTACTCGAAAGCTTTGGCCGGTCATTTTCTTCACCATGAAGATGGCATCATCCGTCCACCAAAAAGTGTTGTGATAGATGATCACTTTGATTGGCAGGGTGACAGACATCCTCGCCATGGGCTGGCCGACACGATCATCTATGAACTACATATACGAGGCTTCACCGCGAGCCCATCAAGTGGCGTGGCCCATCCAGGAACATACCTTGGCGTAATAGAAAAAATCCCATACCTGAAAAGCCTCGGTATCACAGCTGTTGAACTGATGCCCATCCACGAATTTCCGCAGGAATCGTATGCCGGCCACCGACGGGACAATGAAAACTATTGGGGCTATGACCCAATAGCATTCTTGGCACCACATCAAGGATACACAGCCTCAACAGAGCCTGGTCGCCAGGTAACTGAATTGAAGCAAATGGTGCGGGCTCTGCACGCAGCCGATATTGAAGTCATTCTTGATGTCGTTTTTAACCACACAGCTGAAGGGAGTAGCGATGGACCCACTTTCTCGATGAAGGGGCTGGAAAACAACGTCTATTACATGCTAGAGAATGACTCCGGCGACTACCGCAACTTCTCTGGATGTGGAAACACGGTGAATACCAATCATCCCGTCGTCAGGGAACTCATTTGCCACTGCCTGCGTCACTGGGTGCATACCTATCATATTGATGGATTTCGCTTTGATCTTGCGAGCATTCTTTCACGGGACCGAAATGGAATCATTCATAAAAATCCACCGCTCATTGAGAACATTACGGAGGACCCACTGCTCGCCGATACGAAACTTATCGCCGAAGCCTGGGATGCTGCTGGTGCGTATCAGGTTGGAACATTTGCCACGTCACGCTGGGCCGAATGGAATGGACGGTATCGCGATGACGTCAGACGATATTGGCGCGGCGATGACAACCAGACTGGGAACCTCGCCACTCGGCTTGCAGGATCGAGTGATCTCTATGACGGTGAGAATCGACATCCGTATCACAGTGTAAACTTTATCACATCACACGATGGATTTACGCTCAATGATCTCGTGAGCTACGACAAGAAACACAACGAAGCAAATAATGAACGCAACGAGGATGGTGACAACAACAATTACTCATATAACTACGGCATTGAGGGGCCCACTGAAGATCCCCACATAGAATCAATCCGAATCAAGCAAATACGTAATATGCTTGCGACTCTGTTTCTGAGTCAAGGTGTCCCCATGCTGGTAGCGGGTGATGAATGCCGCAGAACACAACAGGGAAATAATAATGCCTATTGCCAAGACAACGCCATCTCGTGGTTCGACTGGAACCTGCCAATTGTGAACGCCGACCTTGTCGAGTTCACGAAATTACTTATTCGTCAGCGACGAAATAATCCCACGCTTAGGCGTCACACATTTCTTCACGGAGGAAGTAGTGAATCTGGCGTCATACCCGACGTGGAATGGTTTTCGCCAGACGGCAGCCATGTTGACTGGTTTTCAGGTGAACCGAGTCTCATATGCTTCTTCGGTGCTCCAACAACAGACCAGCTCATCGCCGAAGATAACCCTTCTGGAACAGCACAGCATGTCCTTCTTTTCTGCAATGCAGCCACGGAAGCCCGACGGTTTCTGTTTCCGTCATCGCCCGTTATCCTCGAGATGAACTGGAGTATTGCCGTCGACACACGTCAATCACACGATATTATTCCGGCGACCACCCCCATGAAATTCGATTCGTCTCGTCCAATTATGCTGCCTGATCGCAGCCTACTTTGCCTAACGGCCCCTACAACCAGCACTTTCGAAAAATGACTGGCTTCTTCTGATTTCTCATTATATTCTTGACTGTTGTTGCAACTGTTATGCAGCTACTATCTCAGCATTACCACACTTGTACTCGACTCATTGGAGAAGCGCGTTATGTCCCGTCGTCAATCTGGTCTTTTGCAAATTACAACCCTCATGTTTGCAGGTGCTCCTATTCTCTTGGTTGCTTCAATGTTTTTAGTTATCGGCTGCGATCAGGTGCAAGATCAGGGGCAGGACACAACTGCACAAGTCAAATCGTCTGCTCACGACGATCACGGACATGACGATCACGGACATGACGATCACGGACATGACGATCACGGACATGACGACCACGGACACGGACACGAACTACCTGCAACGGTTGAAGCAGCTATTGCACAGCTAAAAAAAGTAACTAATCAGGTTCGAACAGCACTTAACGATGGTGAGACTGGAAAGGCTGACAGTCTCGTCCACTCCATTGGACATCTGATTGAAGACCTCAACGAAAAAATTGCCTCTGCCGACATTGAACAAAAAGTTAAAGACGCAGCCACCGCCGCGTCCGAAAAGATATTTGATGTTTATGGTGAACTCGATAACGTTTTGCATGGTGCCAAAGAAGAAATTGAAAAACTTCAATTCAGTGACTTTGGCCCTACAATCACCGAGGCCACAAAAACTCTTGAGGGACTACTGCTTGAGGCAAAGGAAGCGGTAGTAGGCGAAACGCCAGAAAGCAAGAAACCAGCTCCAAAGAAAGAAAAAAAAGACGAGCCGTCCCAGGACGCCACTGGGGAGCCGAACGCTTCTGGACAAAAACCAAGCGATTCGGAAAAGCCTGGCGAGAAGCCAACGGAATAGATTTCAACACAATCACATTGTGACCGACAACTAGCTATAAATTTCTATGAGAACAAGGAGGATTCCAATGAATTTATTTCACGCGCTATCCCGATTAACGGCTGCTCTTGCGTTCGCTGTCTTCATCGGAAGCCAACTGAACGTTTGTTCCAACGGGCTTGCGGCGAGTATCGATGTAGACAACGTCCGATCAAGCCTCATGCTCAAAAGTGAGCCAGCAGGTGCGATGACGCCAACAGCGGCAAAGGCAGCCGTCGCAAAAGCACCAAAACAGCTCGTCATCGCAGGACGAATTGCCGGATCAAAAGGGATGGATCCCTTCGTCAAAGGCAAGGCTTCATTTGCCATGCTTCAGCTTCCGGATGACCATGCCAGTCAGCCAGGCCACAATGCGGACGACTGTCCATTTTGTAAAAAGCGACTGGCTAAGGCGCCAATGGTTGCTGTGCAGTTTGTTGGTAGCGACAACAAGGAACTGCCAATTGATGCACGTGACTTGTTCGGTGTCAAGAATGGTGAAGAAGTAGTAATTCGCGGTGTTGCCAGTTTCAACGCCAAACTTGCTCTTCCTATCATCCAGCTTCAAGCTGATGGCATCTTTATACGCAAGTGATAAACCCTGATTCGGAACACCAAAAGATCGGTCCGTCCACTGCGTTTAAGGAGTGGGCGGTAATCTGTAGGGCACTCATTACTGGTCGTCAGGATATCATCCTGCGAAAGGGAGGAATTGTTGAGCCTGGCGGAAGCTTTCAGCTTCTGGCAACAGAATTCTATCTTTTCCCGACGTTTGTTCATCAGTCAGAAGACCACCTCATACCGTCTGCACAGGATCTTGTCGCTAATATTGATGAGGATCGACCTCCACCCGGAACTGTCGAATTTCGGCACAAGATTCACGTTACGGAGTCATTCACCATTTGTGAACCGGATAAACTCGCTGCTCTCCGCCCTCGTCATGTCTGGTCTGACGCGATTGTGAATGAGCGATTTCATCGCTGGGAGCAAAACCTTCATGTTATGGTTGTCACTGTCCACCCTGTAACCCCGACAATCTGTATTCCGTGGGAGAAATCCTACCGTGGTTGTAAATCCTGGATCACATTTGATCCAAACAAGCCTGGCAAGTAACGGTCGGTAACAATAGCCTAAGGGACTTCCGAACAACTTTCCTGCTATGAATCAATTCAATACTGCGTGGTGGAAAAACAAACAGTCTAAGTCTCTTACTTACTTGGGAGCTATCTTAGTCGCCAGTGGAATTATTCATCTCGGTATATATTTTTTGTACGGCGGTCCATGGGAGGGTGAAGTAAGCTGGCGAAAACCCATTCTCTTTGGAATTTCGGCCGGACTCACAAGCATCTCAATGGGCTGGGTCTGGGCGAGTCTTTCTCGATGGAAATATGACGGTTTCCTAAGTTTGACAGCAGCCTGGGCGTTACTAATAGAAGTTGGACTGATCGATTTGCAGCAATGGCGAGGAGTTGCGAGCCACTTCAACCGTTCCACCCTGATTGATTCTACAATTTATAACCTGATGGGGTTACTCATCCTATGGGTTACAGGAGTCATTATTTTTCTAACCGTGCGGTCATTCACAGAGCCTATATCACAGCCGATACCAATGGTTATTGCGATTCAATATGGCCTTCTCTACCTGACCATCTCGTGCCTCCTTGGAATCGTCATCAACATCAACGGAGACCTCCGCATGCAGCATGGGCTGCCACCAGCTCAATTTGGCGTTGCGGGGGTACCAAAATTTCCACATGGAGTGGTTATCCATGCGCTTCAGTGGCTCCCACTTTTTTCATGGGGTGCTGCCTGGGCTCACTTTTCAAAAACTTCTCAACGCCGACTCATTCTGCTTGCAAGCCGTGCGTCGGGGCTCTTACTCATCTATGCATCAATTGTCACACTTCTTGGACGGGCTCGCTTCGACGCTCCACCTTTTCTCGCGGGGATCCTTTATGTGGCAGTGGCAAGCCTTTTGAGCCTCAGCACGGTGGTTATTCTTGGGATCGCTAAACATATACTGGCAACACGCCAGAACCCCACATAGCGTGAAACACTAATTTTACGCCTGCAAGAACAAGGACGCAGGCAATGCACCCTCGCAGTAGTTGCGGCGTCAAGTGAAATGCACCCAGACGAGAACCAACGAACCCACCAACCCCAACTGCAACGAGAAGCCCCGGAGCGATACCTGGCAGCGTATTGCCTGCGGACATCCATCCGACAAGCCCGGCTATCGAATTGACGACAATAAAGACGGCCGATGTTGCAGCAACTTGTTTCACTGGTGCGACCCTCATTGCCAAAAGAGCTGGCGTTAGAAATACACCGCCACCTACACCGGTCAAGCCCGACAGAAGTCCTAGGAACACACCTGCCATAACGAGTGTTGCTCGCACAGAGCCTGACTGCCTATTCATTGAATTTCCCTGCAGGTCCTTGTTGTATCCAATGCGGACTGCCGAGAGAATAAGGACACAGCCCACAATCATCTCCAATACTGGAACCGGCGGGGTGAGCCACCCACCGACGAGGGCTGCAGGGATACTGCCGCAGATGAGTGGGAGAATGAGCTGTGTTCGAAGGTAACCTGCGCTCGAAAATTGAACAGCTGTAATGACACCGACAACAACATTCAAAATGAGAGCCACAGGACGAATAGACTCTGCCGAAAGACCGAACAGGGTCATGACTGCGATGTAGCCAGTCGCTCCAGCATGCCCCACTGTTGCATAAACCATCGCCACAAGGCCGATGGCAAGCGTCATGACAATCACATGGCACCACAAATCAAGACAATAAACTCAATTCGATCATAAGAAGACAACACGTACAACTTCAT
>DONH01000156.1 GCA_003509235.1 Planctomycetaceae bacterium | reverse complement strand
GGGTCATTCAAAAGGACTAATGCAGCTTTGGGAGTATTCGAACGCATACGAACAGCGGTACATTCTTCCCGATTTGGTGCATCAAAGGCTGCGAGCTGTGGATGAAGGAACATTCGTTGCCAGTGGACATAGAGTCCTCGCCTCCACTGGCGTTGGTCATTATCTTGACTGTAGGTACGCTTCGGAAAATTGAGGTGCCGATAATACCCCGCCGGTTGATACGGGTGCACACTCGCACCACCCAGTTTCTCTTCGAGCAAACCGCTGATAGACAAGGCTGCATCGCGAACACCCTCAGCGTGATACCGCCAACGACCCTGTCGTGCTAAGAGCCTGTTTTCTGGATCGCGAATGATGTCTTCGTCAGTTGTATCAGAGCTCATGCGATAGGCATTGCTCGTCACAATACAACGAATGAGATGCCGGACGTCCCAGCCGCTGTCAAAAAACTCAAGTGCAAGCCTGTCAAGAAGCTTTGGGTAATCTGGTGGCTCACCCTGACCACCAAAATCATCGGCTGATCTGCACAGTCCGGCACCAAAGAAGATCGACCAGATCCTGTTTGCAGTCACGCGAGCCGTAAGCTCTCCGATGCCTCCATCTGATATTGGAGCGACCAACCAATGAGCAAGATCTTCTCGTGTTGCACGGCCCTCTGTTTGAAGTGATCCAAGAAAGCCTGGAATGGAAGGTTCAACAATTTCCCCTGATTCATCCATCCAATTGCCACGATGCTTGATCCGCACAACACGTGGCTCGTCAAGCTGTTTAGTAATCATGAGCTTCCGCTCAAGATTTTTTCGTTTCAATTCAAGTGTTTTGAGATGCTTTCGAGCCTGAAGAATTACTGGTGACTCAGTACTCTTGGGAACTGTGTCCTCTTCTGCAACCTCAGTAGTTTCTTTTTCTTTTTTCTTTCCGGCTTTTGCCTTCTCTTCTTTTTTTTCTGGCTCTTGATGCTTTGGCAGTGGTGGAAGGCTTCTTCGCAACCGCTGAATCTTTGTATCAAGCGCAGCAGCTTGTGCACGATCAAACGGACCAACGACAGTCTGCTCAGGATCACGAGCGGTAGGAAGTGTGTTTGTTCCACCGCCACGGCCCGCAACACCCATATGCGTCTCGTCGTCGATATCTGCAAAGAACGCACCAAGGGCATAGAAATCTCGGCTCGTATATGGATCGTATTTATGGTCATGGCACTGAGCACAACCAACAGTTGCTCCCAGCCACACCCCGGAAAGATTTCTTATTCTGTCAGCCTGATAAATTGCTCGGTATTCTTTGACCTGCAGTCCACCCTCATGAGTCGTCTGCAACAGACGGTTATAGGCACCAGCGAGGAGAAGATCTTCAGAGTGTTCGTCTGGACTGGACTCGATGAAATCACTCGCGAGTTGCATCTCGGTAAATCGATCAAATCGCAGATTTTTTTGAAATGCTGCAATGACCCAATCGCGATATGGTGATGCGCTATGCGTTTGATCACCATGGTATCCAACCGTGTCTGCATACCGAACAAGATCAAGCCACCAACTCGCGAGTCGTTCGGCATGTTGAGGAGAGGCCAGCAGTCGATCAACAAGTTGTTCATATCGATCAGCCGATTCATTGGCCAGATAGGCATCGATTTCCGATGGGGTTGGAGGAAGACCAGTCAGATCGAATGTAACTCGCCGAACCAGCGTAATTGGATCAGCATCAGTTGCTGGTGAAATATCTTTTTCAGTCAACCGATCGAAAATAAAATGGTCGATCCAATTCAAAGACCACTCATCGTCAACGATCTTCGGGGTCGTGTGTCTTTCTGGAGGAACATACGCCCAGTGACGCTGGTATTCCGCACCATCAGCTACCCATGCACTGAGAATCTCTTTTTGTTTGTTTGTCAGGACGTGGTTGCTCTCCGGTGGGGGCATGATGACATCTGGGTCTGAGTCCAAAATGCGTGAGACCAGTTCACTCTCAGTGGGTTTACCGGGAACAATCGCCCGCATGCCGCTATCGAGTTCTTGAAGTGCACTCTCACGATCATCAAGTCGTAGACCGGCCTGTCGATCCTCACTATCAGGTCCATGACATGCAAAACAAGCACGGCTGAGAATTGGCCGAACATCGTGGTTGAAAGACAGCGTTTCAGGCTGCACTGCAAGAATGGCGCGCTGAGAAACGCTGGAAACATAAAGTAGAAGCCCAACCCAGAAAAATCTTATCAATCCTTCTTTCCAGCGGCTTTTATGCAAAACATTTATATCACCTGCACTGTAAACACGCGCGTTAGGGTGCGGCTCAGAATGCGAAGCATGTGAGGGTTCCATTGGTGAAACTCCCAAGACTTTTGGGAAACACCCACATCGCCGCTTGCCAGAAAAACTTCAAACGCGGATCCGAAAAGGGATCGATCAGCGGGGTAAAACCTTTCTTTATTAATAGCACTTCTTTCCTTTGTAAGCAAGAAAGTCTCTTCGAGCATCAGGTAAGAATGTGCCAAAAAACGCTTTTTCTTTTCTGGACTCGAATCAAGCAAATGACGCTTGTACTAAAGCCAATCCAGACGATTTTGCCTTATGCACCATAAGTCTCCTCAACATCTGGTTCCGCCTCGTAAAAACTGCTAGAAACATAGGTTTGATGCCCAGACCTGTCGCTAAAGAGTAGCTCGTTGACGCTCCTGACTCTTGACCGTAGATTTTCCTTCGGTTGATTGAAAACATGCGTTATGAGATGCAGCTTTTTAGCTCACTCGATCCCTCACCATGAAAGGTTCCATACCCTGATGGCCAAGAAGCTTGCGAAGAAAAAAACTGTGAAGAAAAAAATTGTCCGTAAAGCTGTAAAAGCGAAAAAAGCCGGTCGGATGATTTATTACTTTGGCCAAACAAAGTGTGATGGTGATGGAACCATGCGGGAACTCCTTGGTGGTAAGGGTGCCAATCTCGCGCAGATGGTGAAAATCGGTCTGCCAGTACCTTCTGGGTTCACCATCACAACACAGACGTGTATCGACTACTACGCAAATAACAAAAAATTTCCCGCCGGGCTCGAAGACCAGATTCTTCGCAACCTGAGAGCGATTGAAAAGGAAACCAAGAAGAAATTCGGTGACCCAAAGAATGCATTGCTTTTGAGTGTTCGTTCTGGTGCCCGCGACAGTATGCCCGGGATGATGGACACAATTCTGAACCTTGGCCTGAATGACGAAACTGTTGTTGGCCTCGCCGAAGCAACCGGCAATCCACGTTTTGCCTACGATTCATATCGCCGATTCATTCAGATGTACGGTGATGTAGTAATGGGCGTGCAAAAGCGGCACGAAAATGAAGATGAGCCTTTTGATGAAGTCATGGACGGGCTGAAGCATCAACTTGGTATTGAGGACGATACGGACCTTACAGAAGAAGCCCTCCGCGAACTCATCAAGCGATACTTCCGTCTCATCAAAGACCGTACCGGCAAAAATTTCCCACAGGATCCATTCAAACAGTTGATTGGTGCGGTTGGATCAGTGTTCGGAAGTTGGATGAATGAACGGGCCATTCTTTATCGTCGAAAGTACAAAATTCCTGATGAGTGGGGTACTGCGGTCAATGTCCAGACTATGGTGTTTGGAAACATGGGTGATGACTGCGCGACCGGTGTTGCCTTCACTCGTGATCCGGCAACAGGTGAAAATACGTTCTACGGTGAATACCTTGTAAATGCACAGGGTGAGGATGTCGTTGCTGGTGTTCGTACACCGCTTCCTATGACAGCCATGGCGAAGGACTCCGTCTTCAAAGACACCTACAAGCAACTGGTTAAAGTTCGTGAACGTCTTGAGAAAAAATTTGGTGATGTTCAGGACTTTGAATTCACTATTGAAAAGAAAAAACTTTTCATGCTTCAGACTCGTAACGGAAAGCGCACGGCGCTTGCTTACGTGAAGATTGCACATGATATGGTAAAGCAAAAACTGATGAAACCGGCTCATGCTTTGAAGTCTGCTGATCCAGATGCATTATCCCAACTTCTTGCACCAATCTTTGACCACAAAGCCTATGCTGCCGCGAAGAAAGAAGGGCGTCTCCTAACTACTGGACTTCCAGCAGGCCCTGGTGCTGCCTCTGGTCAACTTGTCTTCACTGCGGCCAAGGCAGAAGAGCTCGCCGAAGCAGGCGAACGAGTTGTTCTCGCCCGTGTGGAAACAAGTCCTGAAGACCTGCGTGGAATGATCGCAGCAGAGGGAATTCTGACAAGCCGTGGTGGCGTCTCGAGTCACGCCGCATTGGTCGCTCGTCAGATGGGTAAAGTCTGTGTTGCAGGTGCTGGTGAAGTTGTCATTGATTACGGTAAGGGCACCCTGACGTGTGCTGGAAAAACACTCAAGGAAGGTGACGCCATTTCTATTAATGGAAGTAATGGCGAAGTCTTTGCCGGGAGCATTCAGACTGCTGATAGTGAGCTGAAGCAGGTTCTTGTCAGCAAGACAATGAAGCCAAAACAGTCAAAAGTTTTCCAGTACTACGACTTCATCATGAAGTTGGCAGACAAGCACCGAAAACTTGGACTACGAACCAATGCGGATACACCGGAGCAGGTTCGTCAAGCAATCGCTTTTGGTGCAGAGGGTATTGGCCTTACTCGAACGGAACACATGTTCTTTGAGGGCGACAGGATCGACGCCATGCGTGAAATGATCCTTGCCGAGAGTGAAGACGTACGTCGAGCGGCTCTGAAAAAGCTGCTTCCTTATCAACGGGAAGACTTTGAAGGTATCTTTAAGGCACTCGAAGGCCGTCCAGCAACGATTCGTTTGCTTGATCCACCACTTCATGAATTCGTACCCCACGACAAGAAGTCTCAGGAAGATCTCGCAAAGAAGCTAAAGATCAGTCCAGCAGTCGTAGCCAAGCGAGTTGCTTCATTGCATGAGTTCAACCCAATGCTTGGTCATCGTGGATGCCGTCTTGGAATAAGCTATCCCGAAATTTCGGCGATGCAGGCACGTGCGATCTTCGAAGCAGCCTCAAAGGTGCAGAAATCCGGTACCAAAGTGCGTCCAGAAATCATGGTCCCACTAGTTGGCTTTAAGAAAGAGCTAGACAATCAAGTTGCTGTCATCCACGAGGCTGCAGCAGCAGTTCAAAAGGAGACCGGTCAGAAAATCTCATATCTTGTTGGTACAATGATTGAAATCCCACGTGGAGCACTGACTGCCGACGAAATAGCTGAGACTGCTGAATTCTTCTCCTTCGGTACGAATGACCTCACGCAAACGACTCTCGGCATGAGCCGAGATGACATGGGTTCATTTCTCAACAAGTACACCGAAGAAGGAATCTTCAAGGCAAATCCATTCGCATCGATTGATGTCGCTGGTGTTGGCCAGTTGATGAAGATCGCTGTTGGAAAGGGCCGTGAAAGTCGTCCAAAGATCAAACTTGGCATCTGTGGTGAGCATGGTGGTGATCCACACTCAGTCCACTTCTGCCATGAGCTTGGTCTAGATTACGTGAGCTGCTCGCCATTCCGGGTACCAGTTGCCCGATTAGCTGCTGCTCAAGCTGCTGTTCAATAACCTCGAGTGATCCAAACTGCTTCGCTCTAAGTAAGTAACGTATTGGCATGGATCTTTCCTACGAAGCCACCGCGCTTGCCTTTATTCTGGTTGGCGTGGTGACTTTGTGGGTCACGGAAGCACTGCCGCTGCCTGTGTCTGCACTTCTAGCAGCGGCGGCCTGCGTTGTGGCAGGCGTTGCACCCGCAAGTGAAGTATTCCGACCATTTTCTCAGCCTCTTGTATTTCTATTTATTGGATCTTTTATTCTGGCAGAAGCTATTCGCATTCACCGACTCGACCGGCGGCTTGCGTTTGCGGTTCTTGCGCTGCCAATGGTCGGTGAACGTCCGATTCGAATCATGCTTGCGGTAGCTGTTGTATCGGGTGTTGTCAGTGCTTTTATTTCCAACACTGCAACGACAGCAATGATGGTTGCGATTGTCGCTGGCATGCTCTCTGCTGTTGAAGAAGCTGGGAAAAAAGCGAATTGCTGTCCCAGGCCGGAATTTGCAACTGGATTATTTCTCTGTGTTGCATTCGCCGCATCAATCGGTGGTTTGGCAACACCGATCGGTACTCCACCGAATGTGATTGGGCTGGCTTTCATCCGCGAACAACTCGGTGTTCATATAAGTTTTTTCGAGTGGTGTCTTATCGGAGCACCTGTGTCAATTTGCCTCATCTTTTTGTCGACACTCTTACTCGCTGTATATTTTCCATCTGGGGTGCATCATATTGAGGGTATGAGTCAACTGGTAACCAATGAAAGAACACAGCTTGGATCATGGACAACTGCTCAGCGATCTACAGCCCTCGCCTTCGGCGTGACAGTCTGTCTTTGGGTGACACCCGGATTATTGACACTCACCTTGGGTAGTCAGCACCCACTGTGCCTATGGTTTCGCATTCATATTCCTGAAGGTGTTGCTGCAATCCTAGGGGCCATGCTTCTTTTTATTCTTCCTGGTAACGATCAAACGAAGGAATCATCACGCGTTCTGCAGTGGCAACAGGCCGCAGGTATCGACTGGGGTATTATTCTTCTCTATGGCGGTGGTATGGCCCTTGGTTCCCTAGCGTTTCAGACTGGCCTTGCTGAAGCTATCGGGACTGGCCTTACCGCATGGCTTCCAAGTGATACCAGTGGATGGGTTCTCATCGGAGCTGCTGCAGTTGTTGCTGTATTTACAAGCGAGTTTACGAGTAATACAGCGAGTGCAAATATGGTTGTTCCGGTTGCAATTGCCCTGGCGTCTGCTTCGGGGGGTGACCCCCTTTCAACTGCAATTGCTGCCACACTTGCTGCCAGTCTTGGTTTTATGATGCCGGTCAGTACCCCGTGCAATGCAATTGTCTACGGCACCGGACGCGTCCCACTTCGATCGATGATGCGGGCTGGTATAGGACTCGATATCGCGGGTGCTCTTATGGTAACTCTTGTTGTGACACTTCTATCACCACTCATATTTCAGTGACAATTGAGTAATGGTCTCTTGAAGGCTGAGAATTCGATTTCAACAGAAAACTACACCTCATTGTGATAACCAAGTAAAGCCATCAAGCTTCGGGTCAGTGAGCTTGAGGCATGCTACAACTCATTGAAGTTCAGCAATTTTCCCAGGAACCACACCCCTACCCAAAAGTACAACGGAACAAGTCGGATGCTACTCTTTTTGGTCTCCGTAAATTGGAGGAGTCCATCCTTTAGGCAGTCTGCCTTGCGGACGCACTCCAATCGCATCATCCGGGATGGGATGGGCCGCTGCTGTTTGTAACGGAATCTCATCAGGCAGATTCTTGATCTCAAAATCTTTGTACTGGATGGTCATGGGGGGGCCCACATGCACCTGAACTGCTAGCACACCTTCTACTTTTCTCGCAACCTCATCTAGATCAGTAACATCCACCGTTTTGTTTCCGTCGATCCAGTGACGGTGATGATTACCCTCAACCAAAACACGGTACTCGTGCCACTCATTGGGAGCTACTTTTGGTGCTTGCCACGTCTCAATAATCCAACTCTGTCCTTTCTGATCAATGATCACTTGATTGCCTGTACGGGCAAGAATCCGACGTCCTTTCTCTTCATAAAGCATTCCGTTATAGAGGGGATTGTTTGCCACAACATCACATTGATACCCAGTCACAACATCGAGGCCGAGATCGGGACGAGAAGTGCCGCGATATTGAATACCACTATTTCCACCATCTGTGACTTTTACTTTGAGTCGAAGATCAAAGTTACGAATGGTTGATCCCTTCCACGTTAGGAAGCGATTCATTTTCAAGCTTCCATCTGTTGTTCCCGTGATGGCACCATCCTTGACTTTCCAGTACTTCGTATCGCCCGACCATTGCTTAAGGGTTTTACCATCGAAAACTTTCATGAATCCTTCATCATTGACGTTTCCCACGTTATTAGCAGAGGCCATTGGTGTAGGATCCGTTGACAGACTGAAGCTTGTGATGGGATCCAGCGGACCACCATACTCATTCACTTGCTCAGTCGTGCGTTGACGCATGACCGCAAGTACATCTTCGTAATCAGGATTGCTAGCCAGGTTGATTAATTCGTCCGGGTCATTCTTTAGGTCGTGAAGGAATTCATGATTCTCATGATCAAAATAGCGAACGTACTTGTAGTTCTCATTTCGTAGGCCTTCAAAAGCGGGGATGCGATTACGAACAGCAAAGTGCTCATGAAATGTTTCCTTCCTCCAGTTCTCAAGGTTTTTACCGCTCACAATTGGCTGCAAACTATGACCTTGATAGCGTTCTGGGATTTCAATTCCTGCCCAGTCCAGAAACGTAGCTGGCAAATCGATATTCAGGGCTGTTGCATTTGTCACCTGCCCACGATGAGAAGGTTGGACTCGTGGATCATAAATGATCAGGGGAACGCGAAGAGACTCCTCAAAATGCGACCACTTTCCAGCCAAGCCGCGGTTTCCCATGTAATAACCATTATCTGCTGAATACACGATGATCGTGTTGTCTGCCAATCCCTCTGCTTCGAGCGTTTGCATGAAGCGACCAATTGCACCATCTATTCCACTTACCATACGGTAGTAGGCTCGAACGTTGGTCTGGTATTTGTCATCAGTGTTCCAACGCCAGAAGAAACGTTCCCGATTGATCGTGGTCTTCAGGAAATCTGGGAGGCCATCAAAAATTTCCGGGGCATTCAACCGTGGTGCAGCAATCATGATGTCGTCGTACATTCCGTCAACAGCCCGTGGCCACGGAAAATGACCGATTCCAGGTCTACGATCACTATCCTCTGCATGGCACGCATTGAACCACATGTTCAATGCAAATGGCTTGTTTTTAGGTTGAGACTGAATGAACTTGATTCCACGATCAACAATCACTTCCGTCTCATGACGCAAACTTCCATCGGGCTGCTTTTTATAGAAAGGGTTGCGTCCAATTGCCTCAAATTCATCGAAGTGATCTTCTCGTTTGTATTTGCGCGGCATCTTGGCGTGCCACTTGCCGAAATAGCCGGTGCGATAACCACTCTCTCGTAACAGATCGCTATACAAGATTGTAACGGCTGCAGGAGTTGCAGTATCCGGATTACTTGAGGTTCCAAAACTGCGGCCAGTCAATCCACTGAGGATACTGGTGCGACTAACCCAGCAAATGGAATGACTCACACAGGCGTTATCAAACCTCGTGCCTTCTCGTGCCAACGCATCGATATTGGGTGTCTGAATAACCGGATTTCCGTAACAGCCCAGCGTACTTGTGGTTTGGTCATCCGCGAAGAAAAACACAATGTTTGGTGGTTCTGTCGCTTGTGTTTCTACAGCAAGCGTATCACCTGAATACAGCTGAGTGCTGAAGAGCAGAAGCGTCAAAAAGGAAATGGAAAGGTTCAGATGCATGGTATTTCAGGATGGAAGACTTTAAAGCAGATGTGGTGACGCAAATGATCCCTGGAACATCACAGAGTCACACAACTCATTCTACTGCATCTCAAGAACGAAAGCCCATTGACACTTAAAGCCATCGTCAGTTTTTACAGCAGGATTCACACCGACTGCGCTCGATCGCCCAATATGACTGTTGGGGGCTTTGTATAAAGCCGCTGGTTAGCCTTGCTACAAGTCGCCTACGGATCAGCTTTTTTATTCTGCAGTGGTGGCAGGCTGCAGAGATCGTCCTGCAATTGCCTTGGCATCTACGCAAGGGTGACACCCATTATCAGCCGCAATCACTGCCATTCTAGGTCTTATGATATCGGCGAGAATAGGACGTACTATAATGTGAGCTGTCACTACAACTCTTCCCGCGACGATTTCTGTGACTCCGACATTTCAGTCATAGTAGGGCAGAGGTCTTTATCACTAGCCGACCCTACTTACACATCGAAATCACCATCCCTCAATGATAGTACCGAGGCGTGATAAGTGGCGTAGGAGATGGCAATCTGCCTGTATGCCGCCAGTTCTCGAATTTAGGAAATGCCGGTGGCAGTTTTACACATTGAGATCTTGCCTCGTCTTTTGCTCTCAGTTGACCACATGCATCAGCATGGAAAAGTGTCGGCGGTGGACAGCAGGGACGGTTGCAGCAACGATTTCCAACACTCCCATGCCAAGGTGGCTGGTGATCTCCTTCGCAATTGCATGATGCACTTGGCATGCTCGGTTGGGCAAAGGTGATCGTATCGGTATGCATCACAACTTCACCGGCGTGAACAGGTATGCCAAAAACTGTCACAACAATGAAGAGAAAACCTGCTGGCACGAGGTAGAGTTGTACTTTCTTAGATGGTACATGGTGCAAACTGTTCATCGGTCCAACTCCATATCTAACGAAATAGCCTACAAAAATGATCCCAAACAAAGGTTGTGATTCTCAGTACTTTGCTCACAGAAATCAGTAATGCTGCCCACTGAGAATACTCTGAACTCCGTCTTAATAATCGACGGTAGAACAGGGAAAGATGAGCGATGCCGCAAGTAAGTCCGTCAGTACCACTTACAACGAATGCAACAGCAGGCAAACAAATACCGATCGAATAGGTCACACTCAATAACAAATCAATTATTCCATCAGGAGCTGTTTTTGCTGATTGATGGACCTATCCACTGTCCTTTGGTCCTAAAACTGTCCAAGAGCGTTTCCGCGGCAACCGCTTTTATTCCCACAAAAGGCCAATGATCTAGAATGTAATTCCGAATCAGCTTACGTTTTGCCATACATATCCACTGAATCGACACTGAAATTCGAGAATACTTTGAAAATTCAACTGCACTACGGTAGAGATAACCCGCTTGTCATTGATTGCGAACCATCCACTCAAATCGTAGAAATGCGAGGACCGGAAGGCGTCGCCGTTGATGCATCAGCTGCTCTTGTACGAGATGCTTTGTTGCAGCCTGTTGCTGGCCCACCCTTACCTGATCATGTCGTTCCAGGAGATAAAGTCGTCATTGCTCAAGCCGGAAATCTACCTGGTGGCCAACTCCTTTCAGATGCCATCTATCTTGCCATTCTTGAAAGCCTGCAAGCTGGTGGGGTGAGCGTTGATGATGTTCAACTTGTCACCGCACCACCGACTATTCAATTGGATGATCAATATCCCACTATTGCTTCCATACCAAACCATCCTTTTCCTACAACTATCTTTGACCCTCTTAATGATAGTGAAACAGCCTATTTACTTGCTGATGAAAGCGGTGAACCGCTCCACCTTGCCCGTAGTCTTGTTGACGCTGATGTTGTACTTACCGTTGGATGCTTCGGCTATGATGCGAGCCTGAGTGGCCGTTCTCCTGAGGGTGAAATTTGGCCTGATTTTGCACGACAGAATCGTCGCGAAGCGCTAGTCACATCGCTTCTGAAGAGCCAACGACAGGCTCTTCGACAATGGCGGGATGAAGCAGAGCAAATCACAGCACAACTTGGTGTCCTTGCATCATTGCATCTTGTGGCTGGTAACAATCAAACATTAGCGGGTGCAGCGTTTGGTTTTCCTGCTGCCTCAGTCACGCAGTCCCGATTCCTTGCAAGAGAATGGCGGCCCTCTCCTTGTTCCCGTTCAACGCTTACAATTGCCGGTATAGCAGATCAACTGTGTGGCTTTGCTGATCTCACTCGGGCACTTGCCGCCGCTGCTCGTGTAACCAGCCATGATGGGACCGTCTGTGTAGCATGCAATATGGATCAAGAGCCAGGGCTTATTTTTACTCGCTGGCGACAAGGAATCGAATTACGAATGCTCCTCCATGAGGCCGCTGATTCCGATGACATCCGATTACACATGGATGCTCTCCAGACGTCTCTTTTTGCTCGGGCTCTTGGTGATCGACGTCTCGTACTCTTGTCTCAGCTCAACCAAGAACTGGTCGAAGACCTTGATATCGGACATGCTGAAACTCCTGATGCAGTCAATCGTCTTATTCGACAAAATGAGTCTGTATGCGTACTCCACGAAGCCAACCAGCTATGCCCTCAGAAAAGCTGATGGCTTTCTGCATAAGCCCACGTTTCCCATGCTCAAAACTACTTTAGTTTTGATGCAACCAGAACGGAAGTGGTTCACCGGATGATGGCTGCACAACCTTTCCTTGAATTGAATCAATGGGAATTGAACCCCAATGCCTGCTATCACTACTTGCCGCTGGACAATCACCTAATACGAAAACATGTCCGGCTGGAACAGACCACTCACTCTTTTTTGGCGTTGCTAGCCACCGTATGTCTCGCCAGACAAGTAATTCCTCAGCTTTTACCGAACAGATTTCTTCCGAGGGCACCTCGCCTCTCTTTGCGAGAAGTTTGATACCAAGAAGAAGTAAAGACTTCGCTTGGGGCCGAATTTTCTCATGTGCCACTTTTACTTCAGCAGACCACTCTTCCGGTATCTCGTGGACCAAAGGTGTTCTGATACCATCGAAGCCTTCATGAAATTCTCGATGTTGCCTAGGGATTGGCCAGGCCGTTACAACGAATTGGCCATCGAGCCTTCCTGCAATGACTGCAAGTCGTCCTTGTCTCCTAACAACAAGTCGTGCCATGTGTTGGTTTATCCCAATCAATATTTCAAGACCGTACTCTTCCTGAAGAGCAATATCGAGTACGGCTGAAATCCCCACATCTTTAACAACCTCCAGCCGCCGTGTTTCTTTTGGCAGCCACGACACATCATCGTAGATAAGCACGCCACCGTTATCTGGAATAAGACCAGGTGATATTTTCGGATGAAAGCGTAACCATGAAACATGTTTTGGACTCACACGCTCACACCTCCAGTTATTGCTCGAATGTTCCCATGACTGTGTTGCATCTCGCCATGAATCAGACTGACAATCAACGATCAGACCAAAGTGCTGAAAAAGCCGTGGACTCTTCCGAACCATCTCACCATTGATAATAAACTCTCCATCCGCAATTCGAATGGACTCTCCCGGAAGTCCCATGATTCGTTTGGTGATCAATTCATCTTTATATGTACATACAACTCGTCCATATCGTTGATACGTATCCGTCTGAGCAGGCAGCCATGAGATAACCTCACCGTCTCCTAACCCTGGAGCCATTGACAGGCCTTCGATTTGACCCGGAAGTGGAACCGCGTGAAAGTTATTACAGCCTGCCAGAGATATGCAGAGACAAATCGTGATGACAAAGCAGATAATCACGCTAGCGTTATTCAAAAGAGTTTTTCACTCACAAAAATCATCTACAGCCATCGATTATTGGGCTGCTTAAAATTACTCAGTCCAAAACACCTTTTACAGCTTTTGGTTTTCGAGCACTTGGAGGACCTGGAGTTCTAGGTGGTGGTTTTGCACCGACATTATATCCAACGTTAAACTGCTGAGTTCTATTGTTACCAGGATTGATTATCGTCCATCCAGCAAAATAACCGTATCTATCCGTAACCTTGCGCATTGCCATGTACGTCTCAAATGAATCTGGCTCTACAAGGTAAGAAAGGTACCATTGCCGCGTCAGCAATTTGTCACCAAAAATTTTATTGAAAATACCTTTAACCGCTTGCTCTGGATCTTCGCCACAGTTCTCTTTAGGAATCATTTCAACGTTTATACTAGTACCATTGCGGACAAGTTTGAGTTCAAAGAATTCATTTTGTAGTGGATCTTTATTGAAATCCTCGATCAACTTGATTGCTTTTTTTTCATCTGTAATATACCGGCCCTCTTCAGCCTCAATTTTACTTTGACTGACGATATTATTAACATAATTCTTCACTTGGTTTTTAAAGACTTCTGGAATAACTTTAGGGATAACTTTCCCACCGCTGACAAGTATCTCTTTCTTAGACAGCAAAGGATTACCATCACTCTTTCTTGGAACATCTTTCGGTGTCGGTGGTCGCACTTCTTTCGGCGGCGGTGCATTTAACGTTGGCATATTTTCCAGTTTTATTAATAAGTCTTCTTTTTCGACTGTGAACTTTTTCTCTTTTGCTTCAAGCTCTGCAAGCTGCGCCGTAAGGCTTCTCCTGAGCTTTTCAGCTGCAAGTTTTTTCTCTTCTGCTGCCTTCTCTGCAGCCTCAGCTGCAAGCAAATCCTTTTTTGCCTTCAACTCCGCCGCAGCGATATCCTCCTGGAGCATGGCTAGCAATTTGTCTGGATCAATTTTATCTTTGTCGGACTCTGCCTGAAGGGCCAGCTTCATTTCTTCCAGCTTTGCCTCTGAATCTTCAGCTTCCTGCTTTATTCTCTCCTGCTCTGCTGGATCGATCTGCGCAATCATTTCTTCCATGCGTCGCGCCGCTTCTTGACTCGATAACTGGACCGCGACGAGAACAATCACAAGAATACCAACAACATTCGTGAGGGCATCTAGCAAAGAGTCCATATTGGCCCCCGTTGCTGATGTCTGGCTTTTGCGTCGGGCCATCAGATTATTCCTTTCTCAGTCTGCTATATCCTAAAACCTTGCCACACGACCTTAGTCAATAAGAATTTCCCCTTTACCCGGAAGTGGCGCCTTACCGCTAAGCGATTCTACGATGTAGTCACCATTATTTAACGGGATTACAGCCAATTCTTTTTCATATTTTTTCTCAAACTGATCAACAACATTTTTCGCCGTATTGTATGTAGTGACTGCATCGGGACGAATTAAAAAAGTAATGATTGTATCTCGCCGCCTTCTAAGGGGCCCTCTTATTGCTTTTTGATCCTTTACATAGTTCATCAATTTTTCAAATGATTTATCATTCGCAATTTTCCCTGCAGGTATTTTAATTGGCTTCTCATCCTTAAAAAGATTTTTAAAATCTAAGTCATTTGGTATTAAAATTATTTCATTCTTTTTAACTTCAACAAAGAATGGTCGCCGCACACCGCTTCCACCCTTATTTGCATAAAGAATGGAAATAGATTGATCGGGCTTCTTTTTTTTATCTGCAATCTTTGCTTCAATTCTCTTCATTTCAGCAATAATTTCTTGAATCTCAAGATTTCGCTTCTTGAGTTCTGCAGTATCTTCCTCATCTGGCGGTGGTGGTGGTGGTGGTACATTCAATAACCGTCCTTTCGCCTCGCGCTGTGCGCGTTCCGCTTCTACCAGTTGCTGCTGAGCTTTTTGTACACGACTATCACTTGAGGCACTCTCCTGCTTGAGCTTTTCAAGACTCTCTTCAAGCTTCCTAATAGTCTCGAGATTTTCTTCAGTTTGTTTTTGAATCGCTTCGTTTTTAAATAAATCAGCGAGCTTATCGGTATCAACGGATTCGAGCACAACAGCCGTAATTATCAGGATTAGATTCCCAATAACGCATGCCAAAATATCGAGAAACGGAAAAAGTGAAATTTCCTGTTTCTTTTTTTGCCTACGGGCCATGACATTGATTCCATGTGGCTACGCAGCCTGCCACCTTGCACGAACACATGAACAAACACAATCGACCAGCACTTCAATTTCGATATTTTATCTTACTATTGTCTTCAGGCTTCTTTTTCTTCTCACCACTGAACCCAAACCAGCCTCGTTGTTTCATTTCAACATTAATAGTTTGCCCATTCAGACGTTCCATTGTTTCCGCAAGTTCTGACAAACTTTTTTGTAACGACTGAGTGTACTCTTGCACACTACTAGCAGCCTCTGACATAAGGTCTGCGGATCGTCCCTTCGCGTCCTGTGCAGTGGATGCCATGGCTGCAATTTCATCACGTGTTGATTCAACCATTTTTCCTAACTGCTCAACCTGTCCCGCATTTTTTTCATAAAGCCGATCGTGGGCGTTACTCCAACCTTCTTCGACTTTTGCCGCAAGCTTTTCACCCATTCCATCAAGACGTCCAACAAAATTTGTTAATGACTGTTCGGTCTGCGTAATTCGCTCAGTCTGCTTCTCATCGATTTTTTTCCATGAGTCGAAAAGATCCGCAGCAACACCCTTGCCAAGGGTCTTGAGCTGTCCGATCCAACCCTCAAGCTCAGCCCTATGCACCTTCAAAGCTGCCTGAACGACGTCCTGCATGTCATTGCGATTTGCAGCTGGCATGCGATGGTCTTCAGTATTCCTGCCATCTTCAAGTCGACG
>DONH01000272.1 GCA_003509235.1 Planctomycetaceae bacterium | reverse complement strand
CCGGTCAAAAAACATTCTTCAGCAGTGTACAGATCGTGTCGTGTCAGGGTGGCCTCTCGGCAATCGATATTCTCTTTTCCTGCTAACTCGATGACAGCTGCGCGGGTTATGCCTTCAAGAATGCCCGCATCGGGAGGTGGTGTAAGTAGACGCTCTCCTCGAACAACAAAGATATTATCTCCTGTGCATTCAGCGACTTCTCCCTTGTGATTGAGCATAAGTGCCTCGACACAGCCAGCCTGAAGGCCCTCAAGCTTAGCCATGATGTTATTCAGGTAGTTCAGGGATTTGATTCGAGGAGAGAGAGCTGCTGTTTGAATTCTTTGCGTTGCAGCAGTAACGATCCGAAGCCCATCCTCATAGAATTCTTTTGGATACAGACTGATCGTATCGGCAATGACAATAATCTGCGGGTGACTACACTTGTTGGGGTCGAGCCCAAGCGTCCCAGCACCACGTGTGATGATCAGTCGTATGTAGCCGTCTTTCAAGTTGTTTGCTGAGAGCGTATCGAGTATGGCTTGTGCCATGCGGTCTTTACTCATCGGAATCTCAAGACAGATTGCTCGGGCACTCGCCCACAGTCGATCGAGGTGCGCATTCAGTCGAAAGATCCGGCCTGAATAGCTCCGGAGTCCTTCAAAAACACCATCCCCATAAAGTAGTCCATGATCAAAAACGCTGACGCGAGCGTCCTCTTCAGGGACGAGGCGATCATTCATGAAGATGGTTCGAGACATTGTTTTCAGTATCCTTTTGGCAGATTTTATTGACGTCAGTTAGGCCGCTGATCCGGTGGCCCCCGGATTCATCATATCGACGGTACCGGTAGCAAGCCGAACAACACCACGAGCCTGGCTGGCAATATCAGCATCATGTGTGACGAGCACTATAGATAGACCGTTGTCACGGTTCAACTCGGCCAGCGCTTCGATGATACCAGCACCACTTTCTTCATCGAGGTTGCCAGTGGGTTCGTCAGCAAGCAAGACTTGTGGCTTGGTAATTAAAGCACGGGCAATGGCGACTCGCTGCATCTCGCCACCGGACAACTGTCTCGGCCGATGATGAAGCCTGTCGCTCAGGCCAAATCGCTCGAGGAGCACTTCGGCCTGTTCTTGTGCCGCTCGTTTTTGTGAGAACCAATCGAATACGCCATGCCGAATCAGTAGGGGTGCGAGTACATTTTCCAAAGCGGTGAATTCAGGAAGTAGGTGGTATGCTTGAAAGACCATGCCAATCGAGTTGTTTCGGAGTTGGTCTTTTTCCCGAGCAGGAAGATTGTCAATTCGTTGTCCATTGATCCAGACCTCACCACTGTCAGGAGCATCAAGGAGTCCCATGACGTGAAGCAGTGTGCTTTTGCCAGATCCGCTTTGACCGACCACTGCAAGAAAGCCACCCTGCTCAAGTTTGAAGTCAACGCCACGAAGAACATCCAGGGTGGTTGTCCCGGATTGATACCGCTTATAGATTTGCCGAGTTTCTAGTATCGGCACCTTATTTGATGGCGTTTCCAAATCATTCATGTCGCAAAGCCTCGACTGCATGGAGGCGGGCTGCTCGCACAGCAGGTAAGACGCTTGAACCAATGGCAATGGCTACTGCACCGACGATGATCCAACTAATTGTCATTGGGTCAATGATCGTCGGTATCTGAAAGAAGTAGTAAATGGATGGGTCAAATACTCTCGACCCAGTGCACCATTCGACGGCTTGTCGAATTTGATTGATGTTCTGGGTGATACCCAGGCCAAGAACAAGACCAGCACCGGCACCAACGAGCCCAAGGAAAAGCCCGTATCCCAGAAAAATTCCAGCAATACCGGAAGACGTTGCTCCGAGAGCTTTCAGAATTCCAATATCACGTGTCTTTTCAACGACAATCATAAAAAAGATTGCGAGAATGCCGAATCCTGCAACGGCGATAATAAGGAAGAGCAGGATATTTAGAACAGCCATTTCCATGTCAACTGCTGACAGAAGCGGCCCCTGTTTATCTTTCCACGTTGCGATTGCATAAAGATCTGCAGGAAAGATTTCTCGTAGCTGATCCCGTACCTCATTGAGTTTTGCATCTGGTTTTAGACGAATTTGGATAGAATTCACACTAGGGATTCCCGTTTGCGGATCAATCATGCCTCGCATTCGTTGGAGTGCATCAATAGGAACAAAAACAAAGTTCGAGTCATATTCACTCATTTTACTTTCGTAGAAATCAACAATTGTAAAATTGTCACTTACAGCTTTCGGTGGCGTGCCGGCTGTCGGAAAAGTTATTTTGACATCGTCACCCGGCAGTGTGAGGAATTGATCAACTCCTTGACGGTTTCGGAAGCTTGCCAATCCAATACCAGGCACAATACCCGTGAACTGTTCTTGAGCCAGGTCCATGACATGCCCTTGGTTGGGCCGAGCTTTTTGGAACGGATTCGTTCGCTTTCCCTCCGGGGCATCCACATCAGAAGGGGTCTCAGAGGAGTCGCCTTCGGGACTCGTTGCGGCAAGCATGGCATCAACCTGTTGATCAACAGAGCGTGTCGGAGCGTTCTCCGCAGAGTCTTTTGATTCAAGCCGCTCTTTCCAGAGACGCTCCCGATTCACTCGCATTCGACGGTGTGGCCAGCCGGCATGTTCAAGAGCAGGACGGGTTGGAGTCTCGGTTGGATTCTGACTGTCAATCGTGTCGTAGCCACCTTCTCGTAAATTAAAAGCAAGCTGTTCCCGGTTTGCCGGGTGCTGAAGATATCTCCCAAAGTCACTTACTTGTGCGTGGGTTTTCGGATCGATTCCAATGAACATAACTTGCCTTGTGACCCACTGGCCACGAACCTGAAAACTGAGCATAGCTGGCACAGTAACGGTTGGAGTCATGCCGGCTATCTGATCGCCTGCGGCTCGTTTGATTTCATCGATGTGCCATTGTGGATCCTGAAAGCCAGAGAGAGAGTGACTTTCAAAAACAATGTCGGAGAGAATTCCATGGATACGAGTTTGCATCTCATTCGAAAAACCAGCCATGACGGCGTTGACGACGATCATTGTCGCCACACCGAGCGTCACACTAATGACGCTTGCCAGTGCAATCCATCGCGTACGAAGATATCGCCAACAGAGAAGGAGTTTGTACATAGCGTGAATTGCAGCATCAGCCGCCAGTGTGGGGACGATGAATCGGGAATAGGATGACGTCACGGATTGAACTGGCCTGTGTCAAGAACATGACAAGGCGATCAATTCCAATGCCGAGGCCACCGGCTGGTGGCATACCGTGTCGAAGTGATTTAATGAAATCATGGTCCATTCGAGCCATGGATTCATCGTCTGAAAGACCAGCTAATTGTGTCCGAAAAAGCTCTTCCTGGAGATCAGGATCATTGAGTTCTGTATAGGCATTCGCTAATTCCATACCCGCAACGTAGAGCTCAAATCGTTCGGCAATGTCCGGAGCATCATTTTTTCTCTTGGTCAGTGGGCAGACCGCAGCCGGATAATCAATGACAAAGATTGGGCCGGATAGGGTCTTTTCAACTGTTTCCTCAAAAAGTTCACTCTTGATGACATCTGGGTGCCGGCCCACTGTTTCAATTTCATGCTTTGACGCCTCGGCCGCCACGCTCGCCGGATCCTCTGGGTTACAGCCTGTCACCTCAGCAAGCAAGTCATCGTATCGCTTTCGAGGAAAGGGTGGCTTTAGGCTGACGTCGTGCCCCATCCAATTGAATGCCTCTGGTGTGCCTGCGGCCTTAGCGGCTGCAACGAGTACAGCTTCTGTCAGGTCCATCATGGAGGCGTAATCACCATATGCCTCGTATGCCTCCATCATGGTGAACTCAGGATTGTGTCGGGGGCTTATGCCTTCGTTCCGATAGACGCGACCCAGTTCGAAAACTCGTTCCATGCCACCAACGAGCAATCGTTTGAGGTGGAGTTCTAGAGCGATTCGCATCACAAGTTGCATGTCGAGTGCATTGTGATGGGTTGTAAAAGGACGGGCTGCCGCTCCACCAGCGGTTTCTTGAAGTGTCGGTCCTTCAGCTTCAAGATACCCACGGTCGGTAAGGACACGCCGTATTGCCTCAATAATTCGGCTTCGAGCAACAAATCTGTCGCGTACACCCTCACCATGAATCAGATCGAGGTAACGCATCCGTTGACGCAACTCTGGATCGACAAGGCCGTGATATTTATCGGGCGGTGTTTCAAGTGACTTCGTGAGGAATGTCAGATTGCTGGCGAAGATTGTCATTTCACCAGAGTTTGAATAACCAAGTCTGCCCTCGACTCCGATAATATCACCAAGATCAAGGCATCCTACGACCGGCCAGGCTTCCGGGCCGACCTGCTTTTTACCGATCATGACCTGAAGGCGGCCAGTGCGGTCAACAAGATCAAGAAATACCAATCGGCCAGCATTTCGGAGTAGCATGATGCGGCCCGCAACGCGAACGGTTGGCCCATCATCAGCATCCTGAGCGATGGATTCTCCCTCTTTTCGAATCGATGCAACAGCTTGGGTGTTATCGAATCGACTGCCCCATGGATCGATCCCAAGTTCTTGAAGTTTTGCCAGTTTATCTCGACGTGCCTGGAGAAGAGCAGTGACAGTAGCCGAAGGCTGATCGGTATCAATTGGTGACGGAGAAGACATCTGTCGGTTCTAGGTTTCCTGAGGATACGAAGGACTTCCAACAACGGAATACATCATTGTCTGCTTTTCTCACAAATTTCGAAAGGGCAGCCATCCCAGAGAGAAGCCATAGTCGGTGTCTAGTCGAATACGGGGCATTCAGGGTACAACCCGGACCTACAATAAAATGATCATGAGACGAGCCTGAGACCTCAGAGTGACCAATAATAATGGATCTTCGAGCCCAACACAGACCGGCATTATTCAGCGTCGAAGTACGGACGTCCCAGTGGGACAATATGGTGTTTTGGTACCGAAATATTCTCGGTCTCCGGGTTTTGGTCCGTGTTGTTGATGATGGCTATGCATTATTTGAGGCGGGTGATACGCGGGTCGCAATCCTCAGTCGGGAGAATGCCGGTGAGGCCAGTGGACGTTGGAGTCTCGGCTTTGAGGTAACCGATTTGGAGGCTACATACATTCGTCTTCGAGAAGCAGACGGAAATATTGCTGAACCGAAAACTCATCCTGAGGGATTTCGAGAACTTGTGACCAATGACCCAGATGGAAACGTGCTTCGGCTCTTTGCGTGGCCAACAGTCTAAGATCCCCGGCTCAAGAAATTGTCTCACAATGAAGATGATTGTTTACCAACCACTGGTTGTGAGTTGTATGCGGCAAAGATGCATGTCGGCTGTTATGAATAACGAACGACCGTCTTCGCCAAAGCAGCAATTCGCTGTTTTCTGTCCGGTGAGAATTGTTCCAAGGTGAGTTCCATCTGCCGCTATGACCAAGACACCACCTGGACCTGTTGCAAACAGATTTCCTTTCGTATCAACCGCCAAGCCATCAGGGTTCCCTTTTCGCTTTGCTGAAAGATTCCTAGCATCGAAAAATGTTTTTCCAGCATCGAGCATTCCGTTGTCACCGACATTGAATACTTTCAAGATAGGTTCATCAGGATCAGACTGTGCCACGTACAGTTTTTTCTGATCAGGTGAAAATGCAATACCATTTGGACGTGTCATGGTCTTACAGAGGAGATCAACGGTGCCAGTTGGCTGCACCCGAAAGACTCCACAAAAGTCTATTTCCCGTCGTGCATCATCAAATCCATCAGGAAGTCCGTAAGGAGGATCTGTGAAATAAATTGCCCCGGAGGCATGAATGGCTAAGTCGTTGGGGCTGTTAAAACGCTTGCCGTCCCACGAGTCAGCAAGCGTTCGCTTGCCACCATTTTTTTCAAGCACACTGATTCTTCGATCACCGTGCTCGCAACAGAGCAATCTGCCTTCTGTATCGAGTGCAAGACCGTTGCTTCCTCGTTCTTTTCCGTAACTCGCCGGGCCCGTAAATCCAGCAGGTTCAAGAAAAACAGAGAGCCCACTTTGTCTGTTCCAGCAATGAATGCGATTATTTGGAATGTCACTAAATAATAAAGATTGAGAAGGAAGACCCCCGTCTCCGTTTGCAATCCAGACAGGACCTTCTGACCACTCGAAGCCCTCTGCAAGCACTTCAATTGTAACGTTGGGTGAAATGAGTGCGTCAATATCTCGATGCAATCGTTCAACACTTCCAACAGTTGGCAGCCCGTTAGCTGCTGCTTGGCTCACAAATATTGATGTCATGATTGAAGTAAGAAAGTAAAGAAGGAATATGCGTTGGTATGGTGCGTTATTCGCCACAGTTCATTTCTCCAAAGCAGTTTGTCAATAGACACTCGATCACATAACGATCAATGACTTCTTCATCGGCTGTGTTCCACACCAATATTAGGCTGACGTATGAATAGATTCTCAAACTGGTGTAATCTATCCGTCAATGACAGAAAAAATTCAGACTGATAGTCTACCATGTAGTTTAAGAAGGCCTCAGAAGATCCTCTCAAATAACTTAGATTCTGTACGTTTTATCAAGCCTGCGCATCTTTTTCTTACAGAAAACCTCGTTCCAGGCAATCAAGAAACGTGATGAAAAATTCATGCTCGGTTGATAGTAATATGAGTTCTTCGTCGA
>DONH01000104.1 GCA_003509235.1 Planctomycetaceae bacterium | reverse complement strand
ATATCAGGCGATGGTCTTGATGAAACAGTCCTCTATAAAATTGGTTACTATGCGGTCCGGAATAAAATGGGTGGCCTCAAGGGAGTGCAGATTCCGCATCCATTTGGTGGTCGCTTTCGACAGATGATGGTGTACGTCGATCCAGCTCGTCTTCAGGCCCATGACTTGACTCTTACAGATGTTGTTGAAGCGGTTCGAAACAGCAATCTTGTACTAGGTAGTGGAACACTTCGGTTGGGTGAAATGGACTATCAGGTTCACTCAGTAAATACTTTGCCTGGAGAGGCTGAAATCAACGCGATCCCTATCGCTGTACGTGAGGGACATCCAATTTTCCTCCGTGATATAGGTGAGGCTCGGGATGACGCGGCAATTCAAACGAATATCGTTCGCGTTAATGGCGAGCGCAGTGTGTACTGCCCACTGTTACGTGAGCCGGGAAGTAATACCATTGCCGTCGTTGATCGTATTCGGAAAGGTATTGCAGAAGAAATACCACGAATGAAGGCAAGAGGTGAAATTCCAGATGCAGCAAAAGTGACTCTTGTTGGAGACCAATCGAGTTATATTCGTGATGCAATCGGAAACCTGCAGCGGCAGGTTGTTTTGGGTGCTTTCCTTGTAGCCATTGTCGTAGTTGTCTTTCTGAGGCGGCTATTGCCGACAATTGCAATTCTGCTCCTTTTGCCATCCTCGCTTCTTGTGGGTGTTTTGGCCCTTCATTTCTGTAACGTCTCAATCAATGTGATGACGCTTGGTGGCTTGGCGCTCGCCGTCGGTACTGTTGTCGATGCAGGGATTGTTGTTGTTGAAAATATAATAAGACATCTTGATCGAGGAGAGTCGAGGCAAGAGGCGTCACGAAAAGGTGCTGAGGAAGTTGCGGCCCCAGTTTTAGCCGGCACCATTACGACACTGGCTATTTTTCTCCCCGCACTGTTTCTCAGTGGCATGGTGCGGTATTTGTTCGAACCACTTGCGCTTTCAGCCGCTGTTTCGATTGCAGCATCTTACATTTTTGCGATGACACTTTTGCCGGCATTCTGTGCGAGGTTCTTTCTAGAGAAGAGAACGAATGATTCGCTACAGTCAGGTGACAGGCAGATCGCAAGCTCTTCGTGGGGGTACGGTGCACTTCTTGCAAAAGGAATTCAAAAGCCATGGCTTACGTCCTTCGGTATCGTCGCCATTGCAGCTGGCTGTTGCTTCCTCTTGCCACGCGTAGGAACAGAGTTATTTCCGACCGTCGACGATGGTGTCTTTGAGATTAGGCTCAGAACCTTGCCCGGTACTCGCATTGAAAATACCGAAGCGATTGTGGAGCAGATTGAGGCAACAATCCAAGAGATAATACCGGCCAACGAATTGATGACAGTCCTTGCAAATATTGGTTTGCCTGTCGGGAAGGGTGCTGGTTTTTCAACAATTCTCAGTCCGAACTCAGGGCCTGACTCTGCTTTTATTGTTGTGACCCTGAAGAACACGATGGCACGGACATCGACGTCAACGTATGTCAAACGGCTTCGTGCTGAGTTACACCAACGATTTCCGCGGGAGCAATTTCTGTTTCGTCAGGGTGGTATTATTCAAGCAGCTCTAAATGAAGGATCTGCCGTGCCGATTACCGTGCAGGTGGCGGCGGGTAATCTTGCCTCTGCGAGAGAGTTCGCGGAAAAGGTGGTGACTCAGGTTCGTGATGTCCCAGGTGCTGTTGATGTCCAGATTGGACAAGCTCTTGACTACCCACAGCTTGACGTTGAAGTTGATCGAACGCGGGCATCATTCATGGGGTTGAGTCAAAGAAATGTCGCTGAAAACATTCTGACGGCGCTTGGATCGAGTGTTGGGTATGCACCATCTATCTGGGTTGATCCAACAACAGGAATCGATTTTTTCTTGGGTGTTCAATATGAGACTAATGAAGTTGAGAGTCTAGATGCAATGAGAAATCTTCCGCTCTCAGTTAGGACACCGGAAGGTCCACGCAACGTTCCTCTGTCAAATCTTGCAAAGATCCGACGGGTCAATATTCCGGGTGAGATCGCTCATTACAATATTTCACGGGTTTATGATGTTCTCGTGAATGTTGATGGGAGAGATGTTGGATCTGTCGCTGCTGATGTTGAACAAGCCGTCGATACACTTGATCCACCAGATGGTGTAAATACGACGCTCCGTGGGCCAGTTGTTACAATGAAGGAAGGAACAGCCGTTATAGGGTGGGGCCTTGCTGTCGCAACGTTGCTGGTCTATCTCGTCATGCTGGCTCAGTTCCGGTCTTTTGTTGACCCCCTGATTATTATGTTGGCGGTTCCTCTGGGATTAGCTGGTGTCGTTGGTTTGCTCTATCTCACAGACACTACTCTGAATATTCAATCACTTCTCGGCACACTCATGATGATCGGTATCGTGGTAAACAACAGTATTCTTCTTGTTGATCGTGCCAATGGGAATCTGCTCGTCGGTCAACTGCCGGAAGAAGCTATTATCGGTGCCACTCGATCGAGACTACGTCCTATTGTAATGACGTCTCTTACGCTCTTGGCATCGATGGCGCCGTTCTGTTTCCGTCTAGTACCAGGAACCGAAGCAATGATTCCTCTTGCGAGAGCACTTGTTGGTGGTATGGCAGTGTCAACTGTACTGACACTATTCCTCGTTCCATGTGTCTGGTTTCTAGTGAAACGCAGGCAACAGGTAGCTGTCTAAGAAGATATGTGCCCGATTTGGGTCTGAGTTGCGTGCAGAACGCGTCAATGTTCGAGTCCTTATTATGCCTTTGGTATGATTTCATCTTTCAATCTGAACGGCACAAGTCAAGAACGGTAAGGCACATTGATGACACATTCACGAATTTTCAAGAGTTTTGTAATTACACTCTGTCTAGTTGGCAATTCACAGGCGCGGTCTGCTGATGATCGTCCAAATATTGTGCTGATCATGGCGGACGATCTGGGATTTGCAGATCTTGGATGCTACGGTTCAGAAATTAGAACACCACATATCGATCAACTGGCGGCTAACGGCCTTCGTTTTTCTCAGTTCTATAACACTGCAAAGTGCCACTCCTCTCGTGTTTCACTTCTTACCGGCCTGTACTGTGATCAGGCTGGCGGAGACTCTCTTTCACGGGGAGCAACTATCGCTGAGGTACTTGGTAACGCGGACTATTTCACAGCTATGGTAGGCAAGTGGCATCTCTCCAAGCAGCCAACAGATTTTGGATTTCAGAGATATTGGGGACATCTTTCTGGTGCAACAAATTTTTTTACAGGTGATGATACCTTTCGTCTCAATGGGAAAGAGTGGTCCGTGCCGGAAACTCTCAACGGGCGTCCGTTTTATACGACGTACGCTGCCGTTGATTTTGCCTGTGAGTTTCTAGATGAGGCACCAGCAGATAAACCGTTTCTGCTGTACACCGCATTTAATGCACCGCATTATCCACTGCAGGCTCCAAAGAAAGCCGTTGAGAAATATCGAGGACGCTATGACGCCGGCTGGGATCAGCTGAGAAAAGAGCGTCATACAAAGCAGCTTGCCAGTGGACTTCTGCCACCAAAATGGAAGTTGAGCCCGCGTCCTGACCACATTCCTGCTTGGAGTAGTCTCACAAAAGAGGAACAGCAATGGGAGGCGTCGCGGATGGAAGTATTTGCCGCGATGGTAGAGGTCCTTGATGAAAATGTTGGTCGACTCGTTGAAAAACTTAAATCAATGGAAGTTTATGACAACACACTGATTCTCTTCTGCTCTGACAATGGGGCCTGTCCATTTGAACGAACACGTGGTCGTGGTCTCGCTCCATGGGACCCAGAGTCGTATTGGACATATGATGCCAGCTGGGCTCATGCTGGTAACACACCGTTTCGGCTTTATAAGCAGAACCAGCACGAAGGGGGCATTTCGTCACCACTTGTTGTGCATTGGCCCGCAGGCCTCAAAACAGCTCCTGGTTCATACACCAGCCAGCCGGGCCACTTGATCGATTTTATGGCGACATTTTTAGATGTTGGGAACGCAAACTACCCGAAGCGAGTCGGTGCACGTGCAATTGATCCGTTGCAAGGTCTTTCGCTGAATCCAATCTTTCGTGGTGAGCAGAGAAAGCCTCATGACACATTGTACTTTCATTTTGGAACAGACCGCGCACTCAGGCAGGGTGACTGGAAACTCGTCTCAGCGAAACGTGGGCGTTGGGAACTTTACAATATGGACGCAGACAGAACTGAGCTTCATGATCTTTCTGCTGAGCAGCCCAATCGTGTAAAGGTGATGTCCGCAGTCTGGTTTGACATGGCGGAGAACATTGACCGTGTGAAGGGCAAGCAACTCGCACCAGTCAAAGACGAGCTTTCAAACATCCACTTCCGGAAAGACACATCCAGCCAGCTTTTAGAAAAAAAATAAACAATCGAAATGATTGTGGAATCCGTTAGAAATGGCTATTAAACGTTGGTCTAGTTAGATGGTCCGACACGCTGGTGCAGGCTGCCCTGTTTGCCTGTTTTGTGAAGAGGGGGAGGGAACAGCAGAAAAGTCCTTTGTGCCGAAGCCTACTCGAGAACAGGGAGTTGATCGCCGAAAGATAGACTAGGAAAATTTATTTTGAGAAAAGTCGAGTACGGCTCCGATCCATGACAGCCCGTAGTTACCTACTTTGCGTATGGATTGTTGGAGTTTGCTTCCTCAGCCTTTTCCTTTTCAGTCAGATTGGACACGCAGAAGACTTTACGACATTCGGTACTATTTCACATCCGGAGGGAACGGAACCGGGATTTCCAAGAATCTATGAGCTTCGGAATGGAAGCACATTCCGGTTACGCGGTCGCATTGATACTGATGCACTCTGGTCGATTCAAGATACAGCGAATATCAGCACATTCGGGAATCTTGGAAGTGTTGTTGGTCTGCGGCGAGCTCGAGTTGGTGCTCAAGGATATTTTGGTTTAGATAGTCGTTACATAGCTGAAATTGATATGGCCTCAGGAACGGTCGTGCCACGTGATATTTTTATCGGGTCACGAAAATACAACGGGCAACCTGAAGTTCGACTTGGGCATTATCGTGAACCTTTTAGCCTTGAGGGTGGCACAAGTGCAAATTTCTATGCGTTTATGGAACGTTCGCCAATTAATGATCTCGATCCGGCTCGTAGCTGGGGGCTGTCTTTATTTAATGACCAACTCAATGACACAACCACGTTCGCAACGGGACTCTTTCATGACGGTGTTGGTCAAGCCAGCTTTGAGGGTGGAGACGGGGCTGCAGTTGGATTAACGAGCCGCCTGACCGCTTCTCCGATTCTTGAAGGCGATGGTGAGCAGGTTCTCCATTTTGGTCTTGTTCTTTCAGAGCGTCTTCCGGAAAACGGTGTCGTTGTTATCAACCAGCTTGATGCGTCGCCACTCCTTGAATTTACAGATTCAACAACCTCTCCGTTTGTACCAACTATTCGTATTCCTGCGAGTTATCAGCAGCTTTTTAACACTCAGATTGCGCGGGTGTGGGGCCCCCTCTGGACGCAAGCGGAGTGGTACGGCACGCTCATACCACAGCACGCGGGAGAGTTATTGTTTTTTCATGGATATTACGTAAGCGCTGGATATTTTATTACCGGTGAATATCGCAAATACCAAAAAGACGACGGAGTTTTTGGTCCTGTGAAAGTACGCCATCCGCGCTTATCGGGTAGCCATTCTCGTGGTGGGTCGAGAGGACGTGGTGGCTGGGAACTTGTCGCTCGCTATGCGTACCTTGACTATTATGATCCAAATACACCATTGAGCCCGAAGGGGACAACTTCTGGTATTCGGCTTGGCCAGGCGACGTTTGGGCTCAACTGGTATCTCGCAGATCGCTTACGCATTCTTTTTAATTACAATTACGCTGTACCCGATGAGCCGACTGCTGGTGCCAGCGAGGCCAGTGTTTTTGGAACACGGCTCAACGTGCATTGGTAAAAATGACTCTCCCAACTAGCGGTAGAAGAATTACTTGTTCTTTTTGCGCTTTGACTTTTTTTCTTTTGGATCAGGGTTCCGCGTCTCTGGGATTGGAAGGCCGTCATCAGGTTGATCCCACAGCCGGTATGGATCATCAAGGCGTCGCATTTCTGCAAGCAGAAGATTCTCCAATTCTCTCCGTTTCTGATCATGCCTTGGATCATCGGCCAGATTTTTCTTGAATGATTCTGGTGATCTGTCCATCAACGTGGTAAGAGCCTCTTGGTGGTGTTCCTGAATGAACTCCTCGGGGTTGTCTGCAAGATTAAAAAGTTGTGTCTCCTGAACACCATCTTTCGTCGATTCGTATTTAATCAGTTTCCAATCCCCGCTTCGTATCGATCGGATACCGGGCTTGGCACCACCGCAGTACGCGCCGTAAAGAGTCTCTCGCGTAATGTCCTGAGTGCCCTGTAAGACTGGCCAAAAGCTTGTGCCCTCAGATGTTTTGGGTGCTTCAATACCAGCAATGTCACACAGGGTGGCGAGCACATCGAGCAAGTACACATTGCCACGTGCTCGTGACCCAGGATTGATGCCAGGCCCTTTCACAATCAGTGGTACTCTCCATGTATGTTCGTAAAGATTTTGTTTTCCTTGTAGGCCGTGCCTTCCAATCGCCATGCCGTGATCGGCAGTGTAAAAAATATAGGTATTCTCCAGTTCACCCATGGCGTCAAGTTTTTCTAAAACTCGTCCAATCTGGATGTCGATATTTTCACTACAAGCAAACTCACGACCAAGTTCATTCCTAATTGTTTGTTCATCTCTGTTGTTCCAGACTCCACTGACGGCTACTTCATCACGGACAGTCATGTGGGTGTTATTAAAAGGATGAGCAGGGAGGTAGTTTGGTGGAAGTCGCGGTTGTTTTGAGTTGGCAGGGGGCAACGTATTTTGATCGGTATGGTTCACCGCACCGTATTTTGAAAGAAGTTCAGGCCTGCCATCACGCGTGTCATGGGGATGAGAGAAGCCAAAGTAAATCAGAAAGGGATCAGGTTCTTTTGAGGCTTCACGATTCTGAAGGTATTCCAGAACCTGCTTGGTGTGCCAAGGACTGCCCTTATCATCACTTGCTCCGCGTCGGGTGCCATCATGACGAACTGTAAAAAGCTTGTTTGCCGCCTCGTAACTGTTGCCATTTTTGCATGTCCGCATGGTGTCGTACCCTGCGTTATTGAAGACGGCTGGCAGTGTGTGAAGAGCAAGGTCCGGCGGGACGAGTTGAGGATTTGTGATGTGGGGGTTGTTCATTCGCCCAGGTTTATTCGGAATGTGCCAGAGAGTACGTCCAGACATGATCATGTGCCTTGACGGTGTACATACACCACCCGTCCAGGCGCCCATATGGTAGGCAGAATCGAGTACGATGCCATCGGATGCCAGTTGGCTAATGACTGGCGTGTCAAGGATAGACGACGGGTTGTATGCCTTGAGGTCAAATGGTGATTGATCATCAACGACAATAAAGAGAATGTTTGGCCGTTTGTCTTCTGCCAAATTGCTTGCTGATAGCAACGCCTCCGAGTATGCATGCCAGCTCAGCACAACGAGTAAACCAATCTTCATTCTTTTAAGTAATTGCATAATATGATCTCCGTATGATCTCATCACTGGCAACTTACGCGATGGGTCGATGTTCTTTTTTCAATGGGCTTAAATAGACGTACGAACGCGGTTTGTAGCTGGGTGTTTCTGAATAGCTGGCGAGGCTTGCTTACTTTGTCTGAATTTTGAAAGTAAAAGCATACTCGCCTGGCGGTGCATCAGGCACGGTAACCTCAAGATGTTTTTTGCTTTGTTTCCATGGCAGTTGTTTATTGCTGCCAATGAGACTGATTGATTGTATCGCTTCCTCACAACCTTCTGCGAGTGATTCAATCTGGAGTTTTCCATTGTCCGGCCAGGCGAGCGCGATGGCATAGAGGATGTTGTCCTTCTGCGTAAATCGAATGTCCTGAGCAGTAAATTCCTTGCGCCAATCCCACTGCTCTCTCTCTTCGCCTTTATTGGTACGTTTCAACCCTCGTGTGATGGTTGGGCCTTCAGCGTGAATTCTCCAAGGTCGACTGCCGTAGATAGCCTCTCCGTTGAGTTTCATCCAATTCCCAATGTTCTTCATGATTTCTCGCTCTTCAGGCGGAATAGAGCCGTCGCCTTTTGGTGTGAGTGACAACAGGAAAATGCCGCCACGACTCACGACATCAACAATGCTGCGAACGTGGTAGTCAGCTCCATCTCTGTACCGTTTGTTGTTGACGTAACTCCAGGGGTAGGCAATGGCACGATCAATGAGAAACCACGGGCCAACATCGGTTGGCATATCACGCCCGTTCTCGTAGCACTTGAGGCCAACATCTTCAGGAAAATTAAATTCACCACCATGTTTATTGCATATTGCCACGCGTTGCTGATTCCGTGAGGCATCGTTGAAATATTTTGCGAGAACGTCGAGGACATATTCCTCACGTGGATGATCTCCTCGCATAGCGGTCCGGAGTCCATCGAACCAGATCATATCCGGATGATAGGTGTCGATGACCTCCGATATTTTCGCCTTCCACTGATCGGAGAACTCCGAAGCTGTTCCGGTCCACTGATTCCAGTAGAAGTCGTGAAATTCCGGGTCGAAAACATCCCATGTTTCCCGCATGGTGTCTGTAATGTCGTCGTCCCTCATGCCTCCTGTGGCATACCCGAAGCTTCGTCCGTGGTGT
>DONH01000489.1 GCA_003509235.1 Planctomycetaceae bacterium | reverse complement strand
ATTTCGGACACGGGCCGGTCTGGCCAGCGAACCTTTCGCTAACGTTGAATCGTGCTTGGCATGTGGGGCAAACAACTGAAATTGCCATAAAGAAACTCTGTGGTGGAAAAGTTAGGAAGACAGTGCAGGAGAAAGCGTGTGCTAGCGTCAGGGGCTATTTTTCAGATTGTATTTGAAAACATCAATAATTTTATTTTTACGGCACAGAAAGAGGGGTAAAGTAAAGAGTGTGTGCTTTGTCGCAGTGTGTACGTATTTCGTCAATTGTCGTTATGGTAATTTCAAATGGTTGAATCTTCCACTATTACATTCCAGTGTTCGAGCTGTAGCTCTCGCATCACGGTTCCGGCTACCTTGGCAGGAAAAAGTGGTGTCTGTTCAAAATGCGGCGAGAAGGTTGTCGCTCCCAATTCCCAACCGCCGGGTCATGATAGTACTCCAGGTTCAGCAATTGTGAATGAAGTATCAGGCTCACACGGTTCGTCAGCAGATCTTCTGGGACCTCCCGTTGACGAACATTCGATTAGTTCTGGGAGCGTTGAGAGTCCAACTGCCCGGCTTATTGCGAGGCTTTGGCAGGAGCTTGAGCACGGTGGAGAGGTTGAATTGCACATTGCAGGAAGTTCTCGACCAATTCTTCCGCAATTCTTTGAACGTGACTGGTCTCAAGGGACACACGCTTTATTTGCTCGTCAAGAACCAGATGGATCTATTACTCTTGAGGCAGTTGCCTGGGAATCGATTCAGCGAGTAGTCGTTCGGAAAGTCCAGGGTTTACCAGACGGAATGTTTCTCGATGAGGGGGAGAGTTAATTTCTCTTTCAACGATGTTTGTAGTGACATATTCATGCCTCATCGTCATCAAGATCACCTTCGGTAATCATTGAAAATCCTTTGGCTGCGAGTGTGTCCAGGCCCATCTCTGTGTTGTCTACCATGAGTGCAACAACAGGACGTCCCCGTGGTCTCATGAGAACTGGATATGCCTGAATAATATTGATTTCTGCTTGAAGTAGAGCTGTGCAGATCTGAACAAGTGGCTGAGTGTCCTCAGGCAACTCGACACCGATTAAATCGCTTTCTATTATTGCAAGCCCTGCTCGCTCAAGAATCTCTCGGCCCTGTTCCGGGTGACTTAAGAGGAATCTGACGAAAGCGCATTCTCCAGCGTCACTAATTGATAAGGCTACGATACGTATTCTTGTTCCGGCAAACCGTCGCACCAGTTCGGCGAGTTGTCCAACCCGGTTTTCTAAAAAGACGGTGAATTGCCGCAGCGTTGGCCAATTTCTTCCACGTGCAGTCGTAAAGCCGATTGTTGCACCTTCACCTGCGTCACTAAAACTTGTCATGCCATACTTCCGTGCGTTTTGCTGAGCCTAAGAGGATAGGCTTTTTGATTAGAGTAGGTCAACAAATGCCTGCATGCTCTTGTCAAGTTATACAGATTTAGCATGATTACTCTATGAATATTCTTTCACTTCTCACACGAGGTTTATTTCTGTGATTCACTCTGTACCGAATTCTGGGCACTCACATGAAATTGAAATCCGTGTGCGTTACCAGGAGACGGATGGTCAAAGGCGCGTCCATCATGGAAATTATCTCACATATTTTGAGATGGGCCGCACTGAGATGCTGCGTGCACAAGGCTACACGTATAAAGCATTCGAAGACGCTGGTCTCTTTATGGTGGTTGCTGAGGCATCGTGTCGATACCAGGCTGCTGCTGAATACGATGATTTGCTCATCTTGCGGACGCATGTGGGGAAGATTTCTGCTGCCAGTATTCGTCACACATACGAACTAATACGAGGCAAAAGAATAATCACAACTGGAGAGACTTTAGTCGTTTGCGTCGATTTGGACGGAAGAATTAGGAAATTACCTGAATGGTTGCTTCCAAAGTCTTAGTCAACTGCAAAATCAATGTCATCGCCAGAAGAAAACAGTTTCATCGCGATAGGACTGCACTCTGGTCACAAGACTGATAGTCACACGCTCATTGATCAGTCTTGAGTCTCTATCGAGGTCGACGGCTAGCAATTGAATCATCTTTGCCTTCAGTAACAGTCCAGGGAACTGTGTTGCCTGGGTTTTCGAGACGACCGACACCGTCGGAGCCATCGCAAAATAGATCTGCGTCAACCCAGTCTAGATCATCATTTTTGTTCTGGCACACATAAGCCAAGAGAGATTGCATTTCCGCTGCAGAAATCTCTGCGTCACGAAAGCAGTGAATAATAGTTGTTGTTGGATCGGGAGAACAACGATCAGTAGTACCGGCTTCTACGGCCTCTGTTTCTTCATGAACGTAGTGATCGCAAAAAGTGAACAACTCATCGCGTGTCATAGTCGATTCCTCCGCAAGCGTCCGATTCTGGCATTGGTTTCGGCTGGTGTGTTTGGGGCCAAGCAGCCTTTTGCACCTCAGACGACTCTGTTCTTACGAACGATACGTTCGATTCGTTCGGTTGTGACATGGAATCTGTTCGTTTTTGATTAGGATTTCAATAGAGTGCCTGAGGGAAGGCAGCCAGAACCCTATAAATTGCTGCAAAAAGCAGGTAATAGAGCATTTTTCCCAGATGTGAACCCGGAGGTAACACGGTCCATGGCAGACCTGCTGGTGACGGACTTCAGTCCTTGGACTGTTAGTATTTGTACGACGAAATCTTGTTGAGACTACATCTTTTTGAGTGAGTGGTTTTTTGTGGAGCTGTGAACTTAAAGTCGCAGGTTGGCCAATCGTTGCGAGTAGAGGCGTTGTAAAGCTTTATAATTTCGGTTTTACACACTTCAGATTAAGTCCAAGGATTTAGGAAGAGTTATCGAGCGCAGATCGAGAATGAAATGATGGCACGTCATCAGACTAATTTGCGTTATTAATTGTGGTTATTCAATCGATTGGCTACCACATGACCAGCATCTGGGTTTGGATGGCTGTGCCACTGTAGCCTGCGCGATAGGGATAGAGGGCATTGTTGGCAGGGCTTCGGTTGTAATAAAGCGCTTCAAATGTGAACTTTGATTGACGATTGTTCTTTGGATAAAAGTTGAAGCCACCGCCATATTCTTGACCGCTTCCATTGAGACCAGTAACTCCGCCGGAGCGTCCATAAATATCCAATCGTTTGGGAATGAGGCAGAAAGAAACGCTCCCGGCACCTCCCTGCTGGAAGATACTCGGAGCTTGGACCGGTACCGGCGTTGGAGTAATCGGGGGGGGGAAGAATAGTTTTGTCCGGAGTAATCATCAAGGAGTCTGAAATAGTATTCGAAATTAATTGCGGTGCCCTGGTACTTCCATCCAATATCAACAGTAGCAAGTTGAACGCGAACTCTTGTGATCTTTGTGTTTGCTTGAATTGCCCCTGGGGCAGAAATTGGTGTGCCATTGCTGAGACGTACGAGTGTGTCTTCTGGGTTTGAAAACGACTCACTTTGGTTACTGGTTGGTGTCAACGCGTGCATTCCACTGCAGCCTAAGCGGAATACGGGTTTGCGGTGAACCTCCATGTCGGAATAGTAGGGGCCGTATGTCCCAAGAGGCTCCCATGCGACAATCCCAGCCCATGCCATGGCGGTGCCCGATCGATTGACCCCGGCGCGCGAACCGTCAATGCCGTTCCATACTCCTCCACGATAGCGAAATTCTCCATCAAGGAGTTTTCCTTTAAATTCAAACCCAGGGGAGTAAGAAGGTCGAAAGAATGTATTCGCCATGCTACGGTCGATACCCTGGACCCAGCGACTCGATGTCCCCCATTCTCTTGTTGCAGCTACAAAAGAGACTCCGCCGCTCATCATGACTTGATCATTAAATTTCCAGCGAGCAAAACCAAGAGGTGCAATAGCAGAGTTGTTTCCGTTGTTAGTTGTTCCAAAGAGGGTAAGTGAGTAACGCAGTCGTTCATCTGTGATGTACCCCTCCGAGGTAAGGAAGAATCTATTAATTTCAAAGACATTTATGTTATTAACCGGGTATTGCGTAGGTATGGGAGGCCCCCCCTTTCCGTCTATGGGTCCACTCGCTGTCCAGCTTTCTACGGAACGTGCGAATTCAAACCAACGGACCTGGACGAAACCATTGAGATAAAATGAAAATGGAAATGACTGATGATTTCTTGATGCGTAGACTTCAAGACCTTTCAAATCGACAAGGGAGGTTGCTGGAATGTACCGAGGCCGTGGGATGCCACTAAGTTGAGCGGCAATCATCATTTCGGCTTCTTCACGGACAACCGCAGCCAATTCAGGGTCAGATTGAATTGCTGAGCGCAAGTCATCCCGGCCAGCATCTGTACTTGGTTCAGGCGGGGGGATCGTTTCGTATTCGGCATCATCTTGATACGAGGCAATAGGTAAGGCGAAGTCTGTAGGGTGCGCCCGCAATTCCTGTGAGTAAAGAATTGCAAGGATTACAGTGATTGCGCTCAGGCATCCAAAACGCATGCGCGCACGGCAGACGTTTACTCTCCAAACAGATTTTTGGTTGTGGGAAGCACGCATGGAATAAGAATTGGTCAGGTGTTTTCACCCGCTGTTTCTATTTAGGAAATCGACACAGAATGTGTCGGTTTTGAGGGTTTTTTGGATTATTGAGACAAAGGGTGAAGCTGGGGTAAATAAGCCAGATGTGGCTACTTTTTAAGCCAGAAACAAAAGAGATTGGAATGATTCCCACGAACTGTTCGCATCGTTGATCATCATTGTGAACCCGAACCAGCTTGCTGAATGCTGCGTAAAAATTACCGGGGGTGTGAAATGCTTTCGGTTTCTCCACAACAGAAAAGATGGGCAGGATTCTCGGTCACCGAACTTCTTGTAGTCGCTGCCGTCGTCGTACTTTTTGTAGGACTTCTACTGCCTGTTGTGCAGCGAGTTCGTGAAGCCGGTAGACGTCTTTCATGTCAAAACAATCTGAAGCAGATTGGCCTAGCCACTGCCCAGTTTGCTTCATCGCATCGGGATCACATGCCGCCCGGGCGAATTCAAAAAGGAAACTTTAAAACTGTTTCATGGAGTAGTTTTTTTCTTGAGTTTATGGATCATGTTGATCGTCAGGCAACGTGGGAACCGGTCGCAGATGCCGAACTTGTGTCAGACGACGCTCGTCTGTTCATGAATGCTGATTTTCGTTCACCCGTAAATCATAGAGCAACAACAACAAAGATATGGCAATATCTTTGCCCAAGTGTTTCTCGGGAAGAGTCGTCTCGTCACGACGACACAATCAGTGAGTCAGGCGATTTTTATGGAATGGCGTGCATAGACTACTCAGGAAATTCTGGTGTCAATCCGAATGAAGCACACTATTTCGATCACCACGGGAAGCCGTATCCATCCAACACTGGGGTGCTCTTGCTTCGTGA